>CAYQZF010000059.1:0-12365 GCA_964421895.1 uncultured Nitrosomonas sp.
CACTGCTGCCTCCCGTAGGAGTCTGGGCCGTGTCTCAGTCCCAGTGTGGCTGGCCGTCCTCTCAGACCAACTACTGATCGTCGCCTTGGTAGGCCATTACCCTACCAACTAGCTAATCAGACATCGGCCGCTCCAAAAGCATAAGGTCTTTCGATCCCCTACTTTTCTCCTCAGAGATTATGCGGTATTAGCACATCTTTCGATGCGTTATCCCCCACTTAAGGACACGTTCCGATGCATTACTCACCCGTCCGCCACTCGCCACCAGGTGCAAGCACCCGTGCTGCCGTTCGACTTGCATGTGTAAAGCATGCCGCCAGCGTTCAATCTGAGCCAGGATCAAACTCTTAAGTTTAATTCTGGTAAAACTCTCGCTTGACGTCTTTGATGCTGATTAATAAAAACCAATATCCATTATTTCCTGCGAGCACTAAAATGTTTTTTTAGATTCTAAATTGAATCTATTTTCTCACTAAGCACTCACACCTATCGATTGTATTTTTTTAAAGAACTTTGCTACTTTTACTTTTTAAATGTTGCGAAGCAGCTGAGAAATGGAATTATACAGACTCTAGATTACCGGTCAAGCTATTTCTGAAAGATTTTTTCATATAACAAACTCACAAAAACCGATTATCCGAGAAATGCTTTTAATAACAAACCCTCCCCAGATGCCTCATCTCGAAAAATATTATTTAGCTCCCAGTTTAAGACTGGCCTCAATAAAACTATTTAAATCTCCATCCAACACGCTTTGCGTGTTTCCAATCTCAACATTCGTCCGTAAATCTTTAATACGCGATTGATCCAATACATAAGAACGGATTTGATGACCCCAGCCAATATCTGTTTTTGTTTCCTCTATGGCTTGCTTCTCTTCATTCCTTTTCCGCAACTCTGCTTCGTATAAGCGTGATTTCAGCATCACTAGCGCATCGGCTTTGTTTCGATGCTGCGAACGTCCACTTTGGCATTGCACCACTATTCCCGTCGGATTATGGGTAATGCGGATAGCGGAGTCGGTTTTATTGATATGCTGCCCCCCCGCTCCTGATGCGCGAAAAGTATCAATTCGCAAATCAGCCGGATTGATTTCAATCTCTATAGTGTCATCGACTTCCGGATAAACAAAAACACTCGCGAAAGAAGTATGGCGGCGATTACCCGAATCGAACGGTGATTTTCTGACCAAACGGTGCACGCCCGTTTCCGTGCGTAAATACCCATAGGCATATTCACCCGTTACTTTCAGAGTAGCGCTTTTGATGCCGGCGATATCCCCGGGCGATTCCTCCAAAACCTCGACAACCAAACCTTGCTTTTCACAATAACGCAGATACATGCGTTCAAGCATCGAAGCCCAATCTTGCGCTTCCGTTCCACCTGAGCCTGATTGAATATCGATGAAACAATTCTTCGGATCCATCGGATCGGAAAACATACGGCGAAATTCCAGATTGGCAATTGCCTTTTCTACGTCATCGACATCACCGGCAATACTTTCAAGCGCCGCATCATCGGATTCATCCTTGGCAATTTGAAACAGCTCACGCGCATCATTAAGTTGTTGCCCCACCGATTCTAAAGTGACAATCGTCTCTTCCAGCTGCTTTTTCTCACGTCCAATCTCTTGCGTGCGCTGACTGTCATTCCAAATCACCGGGTCTTCGAGTAGCCGTGTCAACTCATTGAGTCTAGTCTGCTTGGTATCGAAGTCAAAGAAACCTCCGTAATTCACCGGCGCGGCTGGCGAGATCCTGAAGATGATTGGCAATCGCGTTGATTTGTTCTGCTTCCATAAATTCCACCTTAGCATTGAATTGCTTGATTATACCTTGTACCGGATTTTAGTTCCGAGCACCTTCCTTCACCCCCCCCTTATACTAAGACTAAGTGCTAAACACGCGTCAGAATCTTTAGCAACAATTCCAAACAATGCATAAGTAAAAAAACTATAATCGCCTATTTATTCAATCAGCATTTCTCGTTTTATATTTGTTAACTGATTTTCTTAACTCTGTCTTACTTGCTCAATCATGTCCAAGTTTTTTGCTCTAATTCCCGCAGCAGGCTCAGGCTCACGCATGGGTAATGAACTCCCCAAACAATATCTACCGTTATGCAAAAAACCCATGATTTATCATGCCATCAGAACATTATGCAATCATCAATCGATTACTGGTGTAATCACCGTGATGGCGCCCGGCGATGCTGAATGGTCTCGATACGATTGGTCTGAATTTTCCGAAAAATTGATCGTGCTGAATTGCGGCGGAGCAACCAGAGCGAACAGTGTGCTCAATGGTCTTACTGCCGCACAACAAAAAAACTTGATCAATGCTCAGGATTGGATTCTGGTGCATGACGCCGCCCGGCCCTGCTTAACTTCGACACAGCTCGATCAATTGATTGATGAATTAGCCAGCGATGCTGTCGGCGGATTACTCGCCGTGCCAGTTGCCGATACTCTAAAACGTAGCAATGCTGAAAAACGTGTGAGAAACACCGAATCGCGTGACAATTTATGGCAAGCGCAGACACCGCAAATGTTTCGCTGCGATCTCCTCATCCGGGCATTGCAAAATGCAACTAACATTAATGTGACCGATGATGCCAGCGCGGTTGAAGCATTAGGATTACATCCTAAACTGGTGGCCAGTGATGCTTACAATTTTAAAGTAACTTACCCCCACGATCTGGCTTTGGCCGAATTGATTTTACAAAAAAGGAATAATCCGTGAGTACCCTAAGAATAGGACAAGGCTTTGATGTTCATCAGCTGGTTGAAGACCGTCAATTGATCATTGGCGGAGTGACGATCCCGCACGAAAAAGGCTTGCTCGGCCACTCCGATGCGGATGTGTTGCTGCATGCCATTTGTGATGCACTGATTGGTGCTGCCGCATTGGGAGATATCGGGCAACATTTTTCCGATTCCGATCCACGCTACAAAAATATCGATAGCCGGGTGTTATTGCGTAATGTCTACAATTTACTGGAAAACAATCATTACGAAATCGTCAATATCGACGCGACCATCATCGCGCAGGCACCGAAAATGGCACCGCACATTCCGGCGATGATCGCCAATATCGCGCAAGATCTGCAGACATCAACGCGCAATATCAACATCAAAGCAAAAACCGCCGAGCATCTCGGTGCGATCGGCCGCAAAGAAGGCATTGTAGCTGAAGTCGTATGCCTGATTAACCGTGCGGAAAAAAATTGACGAACAAGGACGCCGATCCGGGAAAAAAGCCGATTCGGGTATTCTTCGCCGTTTCTCCCACTCAATTAGTACAAAAACAACTCACTCATCAGGCTAAATTACTGGAGCCGCTTTGCGGCGGACGCAGAATTAAAATGCCACACCTTCACCTCACACTGGTATTTTTGGGCGATGTCTGCGTTCAGCGCATCGAGCCGTTGCGGCAAATCATGAAAAAACTCTCGGCGAAGAAATTTGTGATGGTTCTGGACCAAATCAGCTACTGGAAGCACAATCAAATTGTTTATCTCCATGCGAAGCAGTTCCCGGCTGAATTGTTCGCTTTGGTCGATGCATTACAAGCAACGTTATCAGAAGCCGGATTCACATTCGATCATCGTGTATACAAACCGCACATCACGCTATTCCGCAACGCAATTCATCCAATCAATACAGATTTGATCGATCCCGTTCATTGGCCGGTCAATCAATGGGTCTTGTTGCAATCGAAACCGGTATCGCCAGGCATTGACTATGTTCCACTCGGTCATTGGCGTTTAAAATAAGCGACCCGTGATAAATACTTATTAAGTCAAAGTTCCCTAAATCACATGTTCCGTTAAATTTCTTTACCGCATTTATCTTGAAAATCCTCGCTCTCGAAACCTCTACCGAATTTTGTTCCGTCGCATTGAATCTGGACGGCGAAGTATCAGGTCAGGAAACCCTTGCCGGACGCAGTCATTCTGAGATGATCCTACCGATGGTGCAAGAGATGCTAGCGGAAGCTGAATTAGCATTACAGCAAATCGATGGTATCGCTTTTGGCGCAGGCCCCGGGTCTTTCACCGGCTTGCGCATCGCCTGCGGCGTAGCACAAGGCTTGGCCTTCGCTGCTAACTTACCGGTTGCAGCCATCAGCACACTTGAAGCGGTCGCACAACAAATTAATCAGCACAAAGTCATCGTGGCGCTTGATGCCCGCATGAGTGAGATTTATCATGCCGCTTTCCGGAAATCAACGAACCAAATTTGGGAAATTATCAGCGCCCCCGTACTTTGCTCGCCGCGGCATGCTCCCCTTGTATCCGGAACTGAATGGCATGGATGCGGCAGCGGTTTTGATGTTTATCACGATGTCTTGACGATACAATACAACGCAAATATTCGGCAGGTCCACTCCGGGTTTCATCCACGAGCGCACGAAATAGCGCAGCTTGCTGCGCCAGAATTCCGCGACGGCATTTATACCGATCCGATGCTTGTTGCCCCTCTATATATCCGCAATAAAGTTGCGCTGAAAGAAAGCGAACGATAAATATGACTGCGCAGCAAGCCATTGAAATCAGACCGATGCTGCTAGCGGATGTGGATCGCATTATCCTGATTGAACGAGAAATTTTTCTTTTTCCGTGGTCACCGGGAAATTTTGCCGATTCAATCAAAGCTGGCTATGCATGCCATGTGTTGCAGCAAACCGATGCGCTGATGGGTTATGGAATCATGATGATGAGCCCTGAAGAAGGCCATATTCTGACTCTCGGCATTGCAGCGGATTGGCAAAAAAAAGGGCTGGGGAAAAAAATGCTCCAGTTCCTTATCCAATCTGCTCGGGAACAAAACGCAAAATCGGTTTTCCTGGATGTGCGCGAATCCAATCATGGTGCGGCACAGCTCTATCAACTCATGGGCTTTCAACACATCGCCACGCGCAAAGGCTATTACCCTGCCATGTGTGGACGCGAAAATGCGCTTGTCATGCGCCTGATGCTATGAATCCCCGGCGCAGGCAAATACTGAAGGAGTTGAACTTGCTGCCGGTGTGGCGGCTAAAATCAGACACCACACAGCAAAGTGCGCTACCAACACCGCCGAAAATAGAAACACCACTTGTATCCGAGCCAGTAAAAGATGCAGCGCCGCCGATTTCTCAAATGAACTGGGATCAGTTAAAGGCAGCCGTATCGCAGTGTGTTGCCTGCCCGTTAAGCCAGACACGCACGCAAACGGTGTTCGGTGTAGGTGATGAGAATGCCGATTGGCTTTTTGTCGGTGAAGGTCCCGGCGCACGAGAAGATGAAATCGGTGAACCGTTTGTCGGGCAAGCCGGTAAGTTGCTGGATCAAATGCTCGCCGCCATTCAACTTAAGCGCGGTGAAGGCGTATATATCGCCAATATCGTCAAATGCCGCCCGCCCAACAACAGAAATCCGACTTTGAGTGAAGCGCGGCAGTGCGAACCTTATTTAACCCGGCAAATTGCGTTGATTAAACCGAAACTGATTGTGGCGCTCGGCAAAGTAGCCGCGCAAAATCTCCTCGATCGCGACGACAGCATCTCCAGTTTGCGCGGAAAAGTGCACGAATATTCCGGCATCCCGCTGATTGTGACTTACCATCCGGCCTATTTGCTGCGTTCTCTGCCGGACAAAGCAAAAGCCTGGAAAGACTTATGTTTCGCCCGGTCGACCATGCAGTCTCTGTCCTGAATTATCAGTGAATCTTCTTCGCTCCAATGAGATGGAGCGAATCTTCCTTGCTTTGATTGAGCAAATGCCACTTTCTGATCAGCGCCATCGTGAGGGATACAAACAATCCAAAAGCAACGATCACGATATAAATGTGCACTTCAAACCATATCAGCAGAGCATAGAGTAACAGCATCGTCAGAATACTCAGATTCTCATTGAAATTCTGCACCGCAATGGAATGCCCGGCGCCCATCAGAATATGGCCGCGATGCTGTAACAGAGCGTTCATCGGCACGACAAAGAAACCGGCTAAACCGCCAATCAGCATCAACAGTGTGATTGCGATCCATAAGTCTTTCACCAGAATCATTGCCATCACGACGATTCCCATCGCAATACCCAGCGGAATCACTTTGACCGACTGCCGCAGCGAAATCCATCGTGCCGCCATGACCGCACCCACGGCAATACCCACTGCAACTACACCCTGCAATTGCGCGGCTTTATTGAGTGGATAATCCATCGCCACTTCCGCCCATTTCAGTACGATAAACTGCAATGTCGCACCTGCTCCCCAGAACAAAGTCGTGACGGCAAGCGAGATTTGTCCCAGTTTGTCTGTCCAGAGCAGTTTTAAACAGTGACTAAACTCATGAATGAGATAAAAAGGATTTTTCTTTGGAATGCGGTGATCAACGCCCGTATTCGGTATGTACAGATTGAACAATGCCGCAATGGCATAAATGACGGCAATGATCAGGATGCCGCTCTCCAGGGCACTATCGATTCCAGTATCTATCCAAGGAAAGTCAAATCCCAACAGCACGTCCGCAACCGCGGGCGTGATCAACACACCGCCCAATACCGTACCCAGCACGATCGATGCCACCGTTAACCCTTCGATCCAGCCATTGGCAATCACCAATTTCTCCGGTGGCAATAATTCGGTCAAGATACCATATTTAGCTGGCGAATACGCCGCTGCGCCCAATCCGACAACAGCGTAGGCGGTCAACGCGAAATATTGGTGCATGGCAATGAACAATAGTCCGCAACCGGTAATTTTGATGGTGTTGCTGATAAACATGACACGCCCTTTTGGCATCGAATCGGCAAATGCGCCGACGAAAGGAGCTAAGATGACGTAAAACAACACAAAAACGAACTTCAGCATGGGTGTTAAATAAGCTGGCGCGTGCAAATCAATCAACAGTGCAATCGCCACCACCAGCAACGCATTATCCGCCAAAGAAGAGAAAAACTGCGCCGCCATAATCGTATAAAAACCGCGTTCCAAGCTATTTCCTTATCTATTTATTTTTCTCAGTAGATTCAGTCCGAAGAATCACCCCTGTAACAATCGTCCGCTCACCAAAACCCAATGGCCGCCCCCCCGTCATCCCGTCCAATACGCAAGACTAGCACATCATACCGCTGCACAGATGAAGGTATCACGACATAAAAGTTAAATCGGCACTGCAAATTTAGATTATGATAAAACGTTGCGAATCATACTCGCTCTTGCTTATTCTGAACATTATATTAATGCCACGCCCTACCCAAGCTTTTATCGATCTTTCCGCTTTAACTCATAACCTGACCGTAGTTCGCCGATATGCTCCCCGTTCACGCATCATGGCTATCCTTAAGGCCAATGCGTATGGTCATGGATTACTTAACGCCGCCATCGCCTTAAAAGACGTCGATGGATTTGCGCTATTGGAACTGGATGCTGCAATATGCCTGCGTGACGCCGGTTATCAGCAACCCATTTTGCTATTGGAAGGCTTCTTCTCAACGGAAGAGTTAACACTATTTGAACAATACCGTTTGAGTGCAGTCATTCATCATACCGAGCAAATCGCAATGCTGTCAGATTCCAAGCATCGCAATCTGGATCTATTCATAAAAATCAATACGGGCATGAACCGTTTGGGGTTGGCACCTACGCAATTCTCACACGCCATCAGCGCACTGATCGAAAAGCAATACCATCAAAACATTACACTAATGACGCATTTTGCTTCTGCGGATGAACCTTGCAAACAAGAGAACGTTATGCAGCAGTTGCAATGCTTTGAAGCAATCACGACAACGTATAGTCATTATCCAAGCTCATTGGCAAATTCAGCAGCAATCATTCGCTATCCTGTCACGCATACCGATTGGGTACGTCCCGGCATCATGTTGTACGGCGCTTCGCCTTTCCCCGATGTAACCGCTGAAGAGTTGAATCTTCGTCCCGTTATGACACTATCGAGCAAAATTATTGCGATACAAGAGCTGGGAGCCGGTGAAAGAGTAGGTTATCACGGTCTTTTTAAAACTGATCGACCGACACGAATCGGTATCGTCGCTTGCGGCTACGCAGATGGTTATCCACGCCATGCACCAACGGATACACCGGTACTGATCAATAATCAGCGCAGCCGAATATTGGGCCGGATATCCATGGATATGCTGGCCATTGACTTGACCGGTATCGAAAATGCCGGATTAAACAGTCCGGTTATCTTGTGGGGTAAGGGATTGAGTGTTGATGAAGTGGCTTTGAGTGCCGGTACTACCAGTTATGAACTACTTTGTGCATTGGCGCCGCGGGTGGAAAAGACTGCTTCGCTTTAATGAGCAACGCTACGTTGCAATCCAGTCCACCGCAGCAAACGACTATGCTGCTCGTTATTCTACCTTTGCTTTACTGCGTAACTCTTGCACAACAGTACCAAATTCGCGCTGCAACACTCGTTGTTGAATGTTCTGCTTAACTTCTTCGAAAGGCGGCACTTCCATCGGACGCACATCCATCAATTGAATCACATGCCAACCAAAAGAAGTCTGCACCGGCTGTTCCGTGAGTCCACCTTTCGATAGTTTCACCAACGCTTCGGAAAAAGGTCTGACATAAGCTGCTGGCGGGCTCCAGTTAAGCTCACCACCATTTTCCTTACTACCGTCATCAAGCGATTTTTCTTCGGCAATTTTGGCAAAATTACCGCCTTTCTTAAGCTTGGCAATAATATCCTTGGCTTCACTTTCACTAGCCACAAGAATATGGCGCGCCTTGTATTCCTTATCACCCATTTGCACTTTCAGAACTTCATATTCCTTGCGTAACGTATCTTCACTCACCACATTGTTTTTTATGTAATTAGCTTGAAACGCTCTGACCAGCACCGCCTGACGTGCTATCTCAAGCTGCGCGACAACATCCGGATCTTTATCCAATTTCTTCTTGATCGCTTCTTGCGCAAGAATTTCCTCAGCGATCAGATTCTCACGCAATGCTTTTCTCATTTCCGGACCATCCGGTTGACCCTGTGCAACGCTCGCCTTCACCATTAATTCCAGACGCGACTGTGGAATTGCTACGCCATTCACTTTAGCCACGGTGCCTGTTGACTGGGCTTGAACAGAAAGGGCAGTCATTCCCAAAATACTAACCATCATTGCTTGTGAAAATTTCGTCAAACGCATGGAATTTCCTTTTTTGTGATTAAGATAAAATTATACTTGCTAAAGTGTACGTTGCGAGAAAGTATACGCTTTAACTGAGTAGACGTGAACTCTATATACCATTATTTCTATTGAATAACTTTCGATTGCCCCGAGAACAATCCGGCAACCTCATGCCGGCAACACTTTTTTGAAAGGCTTAACCGTCACTTTCTGATAAACGCCGGCGCTTACGTAAGGATCGGCATTTGCCCAAGCCTGGGCTGCCTCCAAAGACTCAAACTCGGCCACAATCAAACTACCGGAAAACCCTGCCGGACCAGGATCCTGACTATCGATCGCCGGATACGGTCCGGCCAGAATCAATCGTCCGGCATCCTGCAATGCTTGAATTCTTCTCAGATGTTCCGGACGTACCGACATTCTTTTTGCTAGACTATCGGACACATCTTCACCGTTTATGGCATACAGCATCATTGCTCCTTACTTATTTTATTTTCACCTTCGTTTTTCTGACCGGTTCGTTCGCTGTCAACATCATTCGTCACCACTGACGATGCTTCCTGTAGATATTTCCCCAATAGCATTACTTGCCCGATGACAAAAATCAGCATTAGTCCAGTAGCACCAAAAAGTTTGAATGAAACCCATGTATCCAGAGGAAAGCTGAATGCGACATACAGATTGATGCATCCCATGATTAAGAAGAAACCCGCCCAGCTCAGATTGAGTTTGCTCCAAACCAACGACGGTAACGTCATCTGTTTTTCAAGCATGGCTTGAATCAGGTTTTTTTTGAAAATGACATGAGCCCCTAATAAAACCACCGCAATCAACCAATACAACACGGTCGGTTTCCATTTGATAAATGTCTCGTTTTGAGATATCAATGTCGCACCGCCAAAAATAACGATAATCGCCAAATTCACCCACATCATTTTGTCGATCTGGCGGCGGCGCAACCAAAGCCAGCCTATTTGTGCAATCGCCGCTGCTATTGCAACCGCTGTCGCGATGAAAATATCGTACAGCTTGAACGCCAGGAAAAATAAAATAACCGGGAACAGATCGAATAGAAATTTCATCGCCGCGAATATTCTGAATTTATTTCAATGACAAACTGACTAATAGATCATCAAATGTAAGAAATGTTCTCACTCCAATACCGGTGGTAACTGCGGAGTAAGGTTATTTTTCTCCTGTGTTGCTGCACCCAACAAGGCGTAACCAAGCAAACGACCCATTTCGTCCCGGTATAGCGCTTTCACACCATTCTGATCGGCGTCCACATGCCATTCGCCCTTTATATTGAAATCCGGCGGCGAAACAACCGCAGGGCATGCGGGTGTTTTTACAATGACCGGCATCGCCGGATAGCGAACCTGGGTCGAATTACCCGCAAGTGTCGCCGCTAAAGCCCGCGCAGCGTGCGTGATTGGCATCACAAAAGGCAATACTTTTCCTTCTACTTCGGCGCAATCGCCTATGGCATAAATATTGTTTAACTGCGTCTGCAGCAAACGATTAACGACGATACCGCGGTTAACCGGAATACCGGCCGATGCTGCCAATTGCGTGCGCGCACGCAATCCGACCGCAGACAGAATGATATCGGATTCGATTGATTCGCCGCTGGCAAATGTTAGCCGCAATTTCTCATTCGCCAGATCAACCGATTGTGTGGTTGCGCTCAAATGAAAAACCACGCCTTCCGCTTCCAGCCTTTGCCGTATAAAAGCTCCGCCCACCGGGGGTAACAAACGCCCCAGCGGCTGCGCGCCGATATCGATCACATCCACATGATAACCAGCAGTTGCCAGATCGTTGGCGAATTCGCAACCGATCAAGCCCGCACCGATAATACTGATCCGTTTCTTCCCGGTCAGCACGTCACGAAATTTTTTATAATCGTCGAGGTCGTTAATCGATAATATTTTTGCCACACCATCGCCGGATAGCGGCAAATGTATTTGATCAGCGCCTAGGGCTAAAACCAGGCGGCCGTAGCCAATTTCCTCACCATCCGCCAATGTCACCACACGCCCTGCTGGATCAATGGCAGTTACGCGACAATGCGGGCGAATGGAAATTTTCAATTGCGATGCCATTTGTGCCGCATCGCCGTTCAAAATAGAGTCAGGAGTTTTTCCGGATGATAATGCATTCGATAACATGGGCTTGGAATAGAAACCGCCATGATCAGCCGATAACATGACGATAGCAACCTCGGCATTCAGCTTACGCAACTCACGCGCGACTGCATAACCGGCTAATCCGCTACCCACAATAACTACAGGATTTTCCATTAACTCAGATCTCTCCTCGACCAAAAACTGCTTTACTCACACTCTTGATCGCCACAACATTTATCATCAACAAGACAAACCACGCACGAAATTATATTGAGATTCTTTTATTTCTTTTCTTGGTTGACAAAAAACAAGGCACACTGATTATTGAAGCGTTACTCCAAATCAATGTGCCTTTATTTCAATCTGTTATGTCAACTCAATGATTTAACTCTACATCCAAAGATTAAAAAAACTGACTACATGTGCTATTTTATTTGACTTCATTCTTGTTATTAACCAAGCTGGTGCGTCTTTGCAAATAAGCGTCACGTACGAATTCATACTTATCTAAAGCAGCTTCTTCAAGGGTTTTATCATTTTCGAGATGCCGCGCACGTAAATGAATGGTTCTTGCAGTTCCAATCGGCAAACGTACTGCGGTTGAGTTGATATAAGCAACGTTGTTCACGAAAATACCGGTAATCCCTTGCGTAATAGGATCAAATATGAAGCTATCGACAGCGAGACCGACCGCATCACGAACTGAGCTTGGTCCCAAGAAAGGCAGCACGATATAAGGTCCGCTGACAATACCGTATCGGCCTAGCGTCTGACCAAAATCTTCATTGCGCTTATTGAGATTGACATCGCTCACCGCACTGATATCGCTGGCAATATCGATCATACCGAACATACCAAAAGTGGTATTAACCAATAATCGCGCACTACTAGCCAATGCGCTCTCATAATTCAATTGCAAGACAGAGTTAGTTATTACCACAACTTCGTTCACATTGGAGAACATGTTGCCGAGTATCATCTCAATTGGATCAGGCGTAATTATCTTATATCCCCTGGCAACCGGATCCATGACATTGTGATAGAACATTTCATTGAAATTGAAAACTGCACGGTTCATGGATTCCAGCGGATCATTCACGC
>CAYQZF010000060.1:0-12186 GCA_964421895.1 uncultured Nitrosomonas sp.
CGTGTTTACCTGAGCGTTGACCACCAAATGTGTTTACAAGTTTCCCGCGCACCGGCAAATTTAATTTACCTTTTAGTGTTGAAAATGCTACATCAGTGGCAGAGACATTGGGGAGCTTATTGTTAATTACTGCATTATTGGATTTTTCTTGAGCAAGTAATTGATTAATGCCACTTATTAAGCTAGTTAAGCGCTTTTCATCCTGCTCAAGCTTGCTTATTTCTTGTTGTTGCTGGATGATCTGACCCGATACCTGTGCGAGTATCATTTTGTGCTTGGCTTTTTCTTGTTCTAGTTTTTTACGTTGATTGAAATATTCAGTCTGATTGATGGTGATTTCATCTTTTTTTTGGTGGCTAGCCTTTGTCAGAGTTTCAATTTCATCTTGATTGCGCTGAAGATTTTTGATGCCATTTACGCGTGCTTGTGAGAGTTGATGGTAATAGTAAATATCACGAGCAATCTGATGGGGGTCTTGCTGATTCAATATCAATCGCAAGTAGTCTTGTCGCTTGCCTAAATATTGTTGATAGAGCAAGCTACTTAATTGTTCTCGTTCCATTTCAATGGAATCGCTGATTTTCTGGCGTTGTGCTTGTAGCTGTTTATACTCTTCGACGGCTTGCCGGTCATGTTCGATGAGTTTGGCCATTTTTTGTGCGATGCTATTAATCGTGACCTCCGTATCTTGCAATGCATCCGCTGTGTTTTGTTTTAACGTTTCCTTGTTTACTAGATCCTTTTGCAACGATTGGATGCGCTCGCGCAGCAGTTTGAGATTTTCCTGGTTGTTTGTATATCCCGATGGCGTATAAAGGAAGGTCAGAGCGCAAATTGCCAGTACTGAACGAATGTGCTTTGTATGGTTTGAATTAAACGTACGAGCTTCCAGATAGATAAAGTTTATTCGAAATAGTATGCCGGCCACGCGCATATTTTGAATAAATGAACGAATATATTTAAGCTGTGGATTTACCTTGGTTAGCCACGTTTTGCATTGCTTCTTGAATTTCAGCTGAATTTCCAAGATAGTAATTTTGAATTGGTTTCAAATTATCATCTAATTCATAAATTAATGGAACGCCGGTCGGGATGTTGCAGTTCAAGATATCTTCGTCGGATATGTTATCCAAATATTTGACCAGTGCCCGCAAAGAGTTGCCGTGTGCCGCGATAATGATGCTTTTGCCTGCCTGAACTTGTGGTGCGATTGTGGTATTCCAATAAGGCAGGAATCGTGCAACCGTATCCTTTAGACATTCAGTCAAAGGAATGTCGTCATGCGCCAAATTTTGGTAACGCGGATCCATGCCCGCATAACGAGTGTCGTCTACGGTTAGTGCAGGCGGTCTGACATCATAGCTGCGCCGCCAAATGAGGACTTGTTCATCACCATATTGCGTCGCAGTTTCTGCTTTGTTCAATCCTTGTAATGCGCCATAGTGCCGTTCATTCAAGCGCCAGGTGTGCTGGATAGGAATCCACATTTGATCCATTTCATCCAGTACGATCCATAACGTACGAATGGCTCGTTTGAGGACGGATGTATAGGCAATATCAAACGCAAATCCATGTTCGCGTAATAACCGACCGGCATTTTGAGCTTCGTGTATGCCTTGGGTCGTTAGATCAACATCTGTCCAGCCAGTAAATCGATTTTCTTTATTCCAGGTACTTTCTCCGTGCCGCAGGAGAACAATTTTCTTCATATTGACCTTTTGATAAAAAGGAGGTGAGTTTCGTCAAGCAGATTTTAGAATGTTTGTATTTTATTATATTTTTTCTGATAAACACAGCATTAGACTGATTCTTTTATGCAAAAAAAGTCGTTGGTGTTTTTTTCATGAAAATGATGATGGTTTTTTTATTTATATTTTACTGCACGTAAGTGAGCAAGCATTATGCCGTTATGCGCGAAATCAAATGTCAGAAACCAGAGAATCCCTTAATTTTTTAGTTTCTGATAAAATCAGCGATTCAAAAAAATCGAACAAAATAAAGCTAATATGGAATTGTCATTATTTCAAGATCATTTTCTTCTCAGGTTAGAAAATATACTTTTCGTTATTACGGCTGTTATCAGTGGTTCAATGCTGTTATGGTCGATGGTGACGCAACGCGGTATTAAAGAAATCGATGCGCGCACAGCAGTACAGCTGATAAATTATCAGAATGCGCTGGTATTGGATGTGCGGGATGATAGCGAATTTGCCGCAGGCCATCTACCGAATGCTAAGCATATTCCTGCTGAAAAAATCGAGGAGCGCTGGGAGGAGTTGCAAAAATTTAAGGAGAAACCGGTTGTGGTGATTTATCGGAGCGGTATCCGGTCAAATAATACTAGCCTGTTCTTAAAGAAAAACGGCTTTTTCCAAGTAGTTAATCTAATGGGCGGTATTGATTCTTGGAAACGCGCCGGTTTGCCGATGGTTAAACGATAGAGGAAGTAAATGCCCAAGGTAACTATGTATACAACGGGTTTTTGCCCTTACTGCAAGATGGCGGAAAGCTTATTGCGGGCAAAGGGTGTACAGGAAATTGAGAAAATCCGTGTTGATCTTGAGCCGCAACAGCGTATCGAGATGATGGGGAAAACAGGGCGGCGAACTGTTCCGCAGATCTACATAGGCGAAAAGCATGTTGGCGGGTATGACGATCTGGCGCAACTGGATCGCGAAGGCGAGTTAGCCGTTCTGTTGGCTAATTGATCAAGAGATTATTGTTGATGCGCTGGTGGTTCGTCGTTTTAGGTTAACTTTTTAATTCATTATTTGATAAGGTTATTATGAGTGAGCAACAGCAACCGGTATTTGCCATAGAAAAAATCTATGTGAAGGATTTGTCCTTGGAGATTCCCAACGCACCGAATATCTTTCTGGAAAGGGATACACCGGAAATTAATTTACAACTTGGAGCCAAGAATCAAGGGATCGGCGAGGAGCTGTACGAAGTGCTGCTAACGGTAACGGTAACTGCCAAGATAAAAGACAAGATTATGTTTTTGGTTGAGGCGCAGCAGGCAGGAATTTTCCGCATCAGCAATATACCCAATGGAGAAATTGATCCTGTGCTGGGAATTGGTTGTCCCAACATTCTCTTTCCTTATTTGCGGGAAGTGGTATCGGATGTTGTGACGCGCGCGGGTTTTCCGCCGGTCATTCTCAATCCGGTTAATTTTGAGGCCATTTATCAGCAGAAAAGAGCGGAAACAAAGCTGAATTAAGAGAAACTGCAAATACGGAGGTGAAGGTGGCTATGGAAAAAAGCTCGCTGATTCATTCGTACTGGCTAAAAAGCAAAATCAGTTTCCTGCTGATCGGTGTTTTTCTGCTTCTTCCCGGTTATACCATCGCCGGCATAGAGTTTTTATCAATTGCCGAAAACTCCGTTGTGATGTATGACGCCCCGTCAATTAAGGCCGACAAATTATTTGTGGCGAACCGTCATCTTCCGGTCGAGGTTATCGTCGATGTTGAAGGGTGGGCGAAAGTTCGTGATAGCAGCGGAAGTCTTGCTTGGGTTGAGAAGAAAGCGCTAAGTCCGCAGCGTTATGTTGTCGTGACGGTACCTTTGGCCGATATTCACAAATCGTCCGATACGAACTCGGAATTGGTGTTTCAAGCCGAGGAGAATATTGTTCTGGAATGGCTGGATTCCGATAGTAAAGGCTGGGTAAAAGTGCGGCATTCCGGTGGTCAAACCGGCTATGTAAAAGTCAATCAGGTCTGGGGTTCATGAAAATTGCAGTGCTGGGCGCGGGTGCGTGGGGCTCCGCGTTAGCAATTAACCTATCAACACGTCATCAGATTCATTTATGGACAAAAGATCCTGATCATGCGATTGAAATGGATCGTCAACGAAAGAATCAAGCTTTTCTACCGGGTTATTCGTTACCTGAGTCTCTGAAGATTACCTCTGTACTTGAAGAAGCGTTAGAAGCCGCGAATCTTGCTTTAATCGTTGTGCCAGTTGCCGGTTTGCGTGATACGCTGCGTGCTATTGCTGTCAGTAGGTTCAAAGTGCCTATCATCTGGGGATGCAAAGGGTTCGAATCAGAAACTACTAACTTGCCACATCAAATTGCGGAAGAAGAGTTTTCCGATTTATTGCCGCCGTGCGGTGTATTGTCAGGGCCGAGTTTTGCCCAAGAGGTGGCCCAAGGCCTTCCTACGGCTTTGACATTGGCGTCTCGAGATGTTGATTTTGCACGAGAGATAGCGATTGAGCTGCATAGCGCTAAGTTGCGAATCTATACCAGCGAGGATGTTATCGGTGTCGAAACAGGAGGGGCGATAAAGAATGTGATTACGATAGCGGCGGGTATTTCCGATGGTATCGGCTTCGGTCACAACGCGCGTGCCGCTCTAATTACTCGAGGGTTATTCGAGACCACGCGACTAGGACTCGGCTTGGGTGGAAGCATGGAAACCTTCATGGGGTTAGCGGGCGTGGGCGACCTCATTCTAACCTGTACTGGTGATTTATCTAGGAATAGGCAAGTTGGATTGATGCTGGCTGAAGGGAAATCACTGGAAGATATTTTGAATACGTTGGGGCATGTCGCTGAAGGTGTGCATACAGCCAATTCAGTATTGCAATTGGGTCATCGATTCAATATTGAGATGCCTATTACTCAAGCAGTATGCGATATTTTGCATGGCGTAGTATCTGCTAAGAGAGCAGTCGAGGTGTTGTTAAATCGCGAACAAAAATCAGAAATTTATTAGCACAGAATTCCTTTTATGCGCTTAAGATTGATTATGTTTAATGGGATTAATTGTTTGTTTCTGATCATCTTTATTTCGTATTGATTTAATTGCTTTTACAAAAATGATTGATTCTCTTGATAAATGATGTAAAGCGTAAGCCTTAATGTGCTTGACCGGGCGCTAACAGCTTGATATAAGAACGGCTGCAGTACTTGCTTGTGATTTAATTACCATTAACTAAGAAGGGGAATTATATGAACAAATCCGAACTTATCGAAGCTATCGCAAAATCGGCTAAAATTTCTAAGGCTTCAGCAGGCAGTGCATTGGATGGTGCATTAACGGCGATAAAAGGGGCGCTTAAAAAAAATGAAAGTGTAACTTTGGTCGGATTTGGGACTTTTAAAGTGGGTACAAGAGCTGCACGTACTGGCCGTAATCCCCGTACAGGCGCTGCTATCAAAATCAAAGCAGCGAAGGTTCCTAAATTCAGTGCTGGTAAAGCACTCAAAGATGCAGTAAACTAGCGTTCTTTTGTGACCGGGTGCTTAGCTCAGCTGGTAGAGCGTCGCCCTTACAAGGCGAATGTCGGCGGTTCGATCCCGTCAGCACCCACCAGTCAATTTTGCTAGTTCTAGGAGTGGTAGTTCAGTTGGTTAGAATACCGGCCTGTCACGCCGGGGGTCGCGGGTTCGAGTCCCGTCCACTCCGCCAATTAAATTCAGCTTACAGTCGGCAAATTAATAAATTGCTGTTTCACTATCTGGTTTCTTAGGTTCTATCGTGTTTGATTTTGTCAATCGTAAAAAACGTATTGTTCAAGTCTTCATGGGCTTGCTAATATTGCCTTTTTTGTTCTGGGGTATCGAATCGTATCGCAACATGGGAGGCGAAGGTTATGTTGCGATTGTGGATGGCGAAGAGATACCGCGACGCGAGTATGAGCAAGCATTACGAGATCACCATGAAAGAATGCGTTCCATGATGGGAGCAAATTTCGATAGTGCAATGCTCGATACTTTTGAGGTGAAAAATTCGGTACTCGAGAGGCTCATTCAGCAGCGACTGTTGTATCGGGAAGCGAATAGCAATGGTTTTACTGTATTGGATTCGCAAATCATCAATACTATCCGGGATGTACCGGCTTTTCAAAAAGATAGCAAATTTTCTAAGCAGCAATACGAGCAGTTGTTGCGTGCTCAAGGCCTTACTCCTGCGACATTCGAATCGCGAATTCGTCAGGAGCTTTTACTCCAGCAACTATTAAATGGTTATAGTGATTATGCGTTTGCTCCCAAAGTAGTGGTCGGGAAAGTGCACTATTTGAGTGAAGTTAAGCGTGAAATCAACCAATCACAGATTACACCTGAGCAATATTTGGCGCTTGTAACGCCGGAAGAAAAAGACATAGCTATTTATTATGAGAAACATAAAGCTGATTTCGATTTGCCGGAACGTGTAAGGATTGAATATTTGGTCTTGTCGCTGGATGCAGTAGCTAAAAATGAAACAGTTAGTGATGAAGCTGTCACTGCTTATTTTTCTGAACATCGGGAAGAATTCAGTCAACCGGAAGAGCGTAAGGCGAGCCATATTCTGATCAGTGTGGCTGCTGATGCTACAGATGACGAAAAAATAGCTGCAAGAAAAAAAGCTGAAAGCCTTCTGGAACAGGTTAAGCAGAATCCAGAACAATTTGCAGAAATTGCTAAGCAAAACTCAGACGATCCTGGGTCGGCAATGCGAGGTGGAGATCTTGGATTCTTCGGTCGAGGTGTAATGGTAAAGACTTTTGAAGATAAAATTTTTTCAATGTACTTGGATGAAATCAGCGATATAGTCGAAACAGATTTTGGTCTACACATCATAAAACTCACTGCTATTAAGGACGAAAAACACCCTAACCTGGATGATGTGCGAGAGCAGATTGAGAATAAGCTCAAGCAGGAAATGGCGGGCAGTATTTTCGGGGAAATAGCTGAGGATTTCAGTAACATTGTTTATGAACAAGGCGATAGTTTGCAAGCTGCTGCAAAAAGATTTGGGTTGGCTGTGCAAATAAGTGATTGGATTACAAGAAACTCAGCGGATCCGGCAATTCTGAATAATGATAAATTACTGTCGGCAATTTTTTTAGAAGATGTGGTTACAAATCAACGCAATACCGAAGCAATCGAAGTGAAGCCAGATACATTGGTGGCCGCTCGTGTTCTTGAATATAAGCCCGCAACAACGCAATCGCTTGGAGTTGTTAGGGAACAAATAGTAGAAAAGCTCAAGAAGCAGATGGCTGAAGCGAAGGCTATCGAAGAAGGGCAAGCAAAGCTTGCGCGCTTGCAAACAGGAGAAGATGTAAGCGATGTTGCTTGGGGCGATGCAAAGCAGATTTCATATATGCAGCCGCAAGGTATGGAACCTGAAACCTTACGGGCAGTTTTTAATGCTAATACAGATGCTCTGCCAGTTTATGCAGGAGTGGCAAACTCAAAGGGCGGTTTTAATCTGATTAGAATCAATCGTGTTGTTGAACCAGAATCTGCGGATAAAACTAAACTGGATAGCTTTGCCAAGCAGCTTCAGCAAATGATTACGCAAGAGGAGATATCAGCCTACTTAGCCGCGATTAGGCAGCGCTATGATGTAAAAGTCAAACAGGATAATTTTTAATAGCTAAACCTGCTATTGCGCATGTAGAAAATAATTTTTCAGATTCAATCATGAAGATTGAATGCAACAGTATTAAAACCCGCATCTACATATGTTATTTCTCCGGTAATGCCGCTAGCCAGATCGCTGCATAAGAAAGCAGCAACATTGCCGACCTCATCGGTGGTTACATTGCGGCGTAACGGCGAGACTTTTTCGGTGTAGCCCAGTAATTTTCCAAAATTTCCGATACCGGCGGCAGCTAGAGTTTTGATCGGACCAGCGGAAATGGCGTTAACGCGAATTCCTTTGGGGCCCAAGCTGGAAGCCATGAAACGGACATTTGCTTCAAGACTGGCTTTGGCCAAACCCATCACGTTGTAGTTAGGCATGACCCGAACTGCGCCTAGATAACTTAATGTTAAAAGTGAGCCATTGCGATTCTGCATTAAAGGTAACGCTGCTTTAGCAAGTGCGGAAAAGCTATAGGCGCTGATGTCGTGCGCAATGCGAAAAGCTTCTCGATTGACACTTTCCAAATAATCGCCCGTTAATGCCTCGCGCGGTGCAAAGGCGATGGAATGAATAATACAGTCTAGACTATCCCAATGTTTCTGCAGATTCTCAAAGCAGAGCGCGATTTCGGTGTCACTGGAAACGTCGCAAGGAAATAACAGGTTGCTATCAAATTCCGCGGCCAATTTTTCCACTCGACTGCGAACTTCTTCACCTTGATAAGTAAAGGCTAATGAAGCACCTTCACGCTTCATGGCTTTTGCGATACCGTAAGCGATGGAACGGTTGCTGAGCAATCCAGTAATGAGGACGCGTTTGTTTGCCAGAAATCCCATACATTTTCCTTGTAAAATTGTACGAATAGGCGAATTATAGCTGAAGGGCGGTGCTAGGTGGAGTTGAGTAAGGAAAGATATGCGCGGATGTACATTTTTTGAGTTATGCACGGGTCGCAGCAAATGAAGCCGACATTGAATACTCGAATTGATTTGCTGGGAATATTGCTGGTTCTTCTATTGTTGACCGCATGCGGCGGACATAATTGGAACGATCCTTATGCATCGGAGGATGCAGTGAGAAATACTCTTTACACCGTATTCACGGAACGTCCGAAACATTTGGATCCTGTGCAATCATACAGTTCGAATGAAATTCAGTTTACAGCTCAGATTTATGAGCCTCCCTTGCAGTACCATTATTTGAAACGGCCTTATGCTTTAATTCCAGCTACTGCCAAGGAAATGCCTAAGGTAAAGTACTTGGATGCGCAAGGTAATCAATTGCAGGGTGATATGCGCACACACGATATTATCTATAGTGCTTATGAAATTACAATTCGACCGGGTATTCTTTTTCAACCTCACCCAGCCTTTGCTAACGATGCGCAAGGTAATGGATTGTTTCATAATATGAATCAACAGGAATTGGCATCCATACACAAGCTTTCTGATTTTCCTCAAACTGGAACAAGAGAATTAGTGGCGGATGACTATGTCTATCAGATTAAACGCCTGGCACATCCCAAATTGCATTCACCGATTTTTGGATTGATGGCGGATTACATCGCAGGACTCCGGGAGTATGCTGAAGTACTTAAGCGGGCTGAGCAAAATCAATCGGCAGAAAAAATGTTTCTGGATTTGAGGGATTATCCGTTGGAGGGTGTGCAAGCAGTTGATCGCTATACTTATCGCATAACCGTGATAGGTAAGTATCCGCAATTCGTATATTGGCTTGCGATGCCGTTTTTTGCACCGATACCTTGGGAAGCGGATCGTTTTTATTCGCAGCAAGGCTTAATACAAAAAAACATTACGTTGGATTGGTATCCGGTGGGTACTGGCCCTTATATGTTGACCGAAAACAATCCTAATCTGCGAATGGTATTGGAAAGGAATCCGAATTTTCATGATGAGTACTATCCGATGGACGGCATGCTGGAGGATGAAGGAAGTGGTTTACTGGCGGATGCTGGAAAGAAATTACCCTTTATCGATAAGATTGTCTTTGTGCGGGAAAAGGAAAGTATTCCGCGCTGGAATAAATTCCTGCAGGGATATTATGATAACAGTGGTATCGGTTCGGATAGTTTTGATCAAGCCATACAATTGACTGGACAAGGCGAAGTGACAGTGACCGAAGCAATGGCTGGCCAAGGCATAAGATTGGAAGCCGCAGTTGCGGCGTCAACCTATTACATGGGATTTAATATGCTTGATCCGATAGTTGGTGGAGTCGATGAGAAATCACGTGAGTCTGCTAGAAAATTGCGACAGGCGATTTCGATCGTTGTTGATTACGAAGAATTCATTTCGATTTTTGCCAACGGCCGCGGCATGCCGGCCCAAAGTCCAATTTCACCTGGTATTGCAGGTTATCGGGATGGTAAAGAAGGTACCAATCCGGTGGTGTATGATTGGGTAAATGGTCAACCGCAGCGTAAGTCAATTCAAATCGCCAAAGGTTTGCTTGCACAGGCGGGCTATCCGGATGGAATCGATCAAAGAACTGGTGCTCCGCTCATTTTATATTTTGATGTGACTGCGCGTAGCACCGAAGATCGATCCAGACTTGATTGGATGCGCAAACAATTTCAGAAATTAAATATCCAGTTGGTAGTAAGAAGCACTGATTACAATCGTTTCCAAGACAAGATCCGAAAAGGGAATGCGCAGATTTTTGAATGGGGGTGGAATGCCGACTACCCAGATGCGGAAAACTTTTTGTTCTTACTGTACGGACCACAGCGCAAGGTAGGGAATAGTGGCGAGAATGCCGCGAACTATCAAAATGAAGAATATGATCGCCTCTTTGAGCAAATGAAAAATATGGAAGATGGGCTAGAGCGGCAATCGATTATTGATCGAATGGTTGAGATTTTGCAGTTTGATGCGCCATGGCTGTGGGGTTATCATCCGAAAGATTACAGTTTATACCATTCATGGTATCAGAATGTTAAACCCAATCGGATATCGAATAATAATTTTAAGTATATCAAGCTCGATGCCGAGCAAAGAGCGCAAAAGCAAAAGGAATGGAATGAGCCCGTACTGTGGCCGGCTGCGCTGATTTTGCTTGCGTTATTGGCCTGCTTTGTTCCGGCAATAAACGCTTTCCGCAGACACGAAAGCAGCACTGCGGTGCGTGCTGCTTCATAATCGATGATTTAGGGCCGCATGCTGAGCTATATTGTCAGGCGAGTTTTTTACGCGATACCGATTTTTATTGGTGTTAATCTCATCACATTTGCGTTGTTTTTTGTCGTGAATACCCCCGACGATATGGCGCGCATGCAGCTGGGTATTAAATATGTTACACCGAAAGCGATTGAAAAATGGAAAGCGGAGCGAGGTTACGATAAACCGCTGCTGTTTAATTATGAAGCGGATAAGCTGGGTAAGTTGACTGATACTATTTTCTTTGAGAAATCGATATCTATGTTTGTCTTCGATTTTGGCCGAGCAGACGATGGCAGGGATATCGCGCGGGAAATTAAGTCGCGAATGCTGCCGAGCTTGGCTATTGCATTGCCGGTATTTGTTCTGGGATTGATTGCACATATCACTTTTGCGCTTCTGATGGTTTTTTTTCGCGTGAGCTATATTGATTTTTTCGGAGTGGTGTTATGTGTTGCGTTGATGTCCATTTCCAGCTTGTTCTATATTATCATTGGACAATTTTTGATCAGTAAGCTATGGCATTGGGTGCCCATATCTGGTTATGAGCCGGGATTGGATGCGGTAAAGTTTTTATGGTTGCCGGTGATTATTGGTGTAATCAGTAGCGCGGGTTCCAATACTCGCTGGTATCGCACTTTATTTTTGGAAGAGATGAATAAGGAGTATGTACGAACAGCCAGAGCAAAAGGATTGTCCGGGCGTATTGTTTTATTCCGGCATGTTCTCAGAAATGCAATGATACCGATTCTTACTGGTGCGGTTGTCGTGGTACCCTTATTATTTCTTGGTAGTTTGCTGGTTGAATCGTTTTTTAGTATTCCGGGATTGGGCAGTTATACCATTGATGCTATCAATTCCCAGGATTTTGCTATTGTAAGAGCGATGGTCTTTTTGGGTTCCGTACTCTATACCTTAGGGTTGGTTTTGACCGATATATCATATACTTTTGTTGATCCTAGAGTACGGTTGGCTTAAAAATGAGAGAGTGTTTATTTGCTGATTCCATTGCTATTGTGAAGGTTTCGCGGTGTAAAGGAATACACGCAATTTAATGCAAACTTGGTGCCTGCAAATGTATTCGATAAGATCGATTGTTGTATAAGTGTAGCTTCTCATTAAATCAAGATTGACTTGTGAGTTCAATGTATTCATAATCAGCGGTTTCGTTCGGAGGGGTTCCCGAGCGGTCAAAGGGATCAGACTGTAAATCTGACGGCTCTGCCTTCGAAGGTTCGAATCCTTCCCCCTCCACCAATATGGGAAATACAGTGAGAATAGCGGGGTGATAGCTTACTGAGATTGGTTTAGTTGTGCTTCTTGCAAATGGCGAATAGTGCGCGGGTGTAGCTCAATGGTAGAGCAGAAGCCTTCCAAGCTTACGACGAGGGTTCGATTCCCTTCACCCGCTCCAAAAGCGAGTTAGAAGATAAACATCTAATGGTTGTAGTTTATGCTTGCCCATGTAGCTCAGTGGTAGAGCACTCCCTTGGTAAGGGAGAGGTCACCAGTTCAATCCTGGTCATGGGCTCCATAGGTTGTATGTAAGTTGTATGGTTAAAGCACGCAAAGGGGAAACAGAAACATGGCAAAGAGTAAGTTTGAGCGGTCAAAGCCACACGTAAATGTTGGTACGATAG
>CAYQZF010000061.1:0-12120 GCA_964421895.1 uncultured Nitrosomonas sp.
TTTCCACACAGGATCATGCGGCTGCGGCGATTGCCGCCAGAAACATTCCGGTTTTCGCTTACAAAGGTGAATCGCTCGATGATTACTGGGAGTATGCACATAGGATTTTTGAATGGACGGCTGGCGGACAATCTGTTGGCGCCAATATGATTCTGGACGATGGCGGGGACGCAACATTATTGTTGATTCTGGGTGCGAAAGCCGAGAAAGACCCTGTGATTATCGCCAATCCGAGTAATGAGGAAGAAACTGCATTATTTGCCTCCATCAAAAAGAAATTGGCATCCGAGTCCGGCTGGTATTCCAAGAATCTTGCCCGGATACGCGGTGTAACCGAAGAAACTACGACTGGGGTGCATCGTTTGTATGAAATGCAAAAAAGTGGTGAGTTGCCATTTCCCGCTTTCAATGTCAACGATTCCGTCACCAAGTCAAAGTTTGATAATCTTTACGGTTGCAGGGAATCGCTGGTGGATGGTATCAAGCGTGCTACGGACGTCATGATAGCCGGAAAAATCGCTGTGGTTTGCGGTTACGGCGATGTCGGCAAGGGATGCGCGCAATCGTTGCGCGGTTTGGGTGCTACCGTTTGGATCACTGAAATCGATCCTATTTGCGCCTTGCAGGCGGCAATGGAAGGTTATCGCGTGGTGACGATGGACGATGCTTGCAGTCAGGCGGATATTTTCGTTACCGCAACCGGTAATCTGCGCGTCATTACGCACGATCACATGCTGAACATGAAGGATCAGGCAATTGTTTGCAATATCGGGCACTTCGATTCCGAAATCGATATCGCATCGATACAAAAATACCAATGGGAAAATATCAAGCCGCAAGTGGATCATGTCATATTCCCGACTGGACGCCGCATTATCGTGCTGGCGCAAGGCCGGTTGGTGAATTTGGGGTGTGCGACTGGGCACCCTTCGTTTGTCATGTCCAGCTCGTTTACTAATCAAGTATTGGCGCAAATGGAGCTATGGCAGCACGGCGCAAATTATCAGAAAAATGTTTATGTATTGCCTAAACACTTGGATGAAAAAGTGGCGCGTTTGCACGTGGGTAAATTGGGTGTGAAGCTTACCGAATTAACGGATGAGCAGGCAAAATACCTGGGATTGAACAAAAACGGCCCATTCAAACCGGAAATGTACCGGTATTAAGTGATCGTTTCCACTGGATAGACCAGCAACCGGTTCTTCCAGTGGAAACGCCGATTATGTCTGTGCGATTACGATTACCATCTCGATCGTACTGATTTTGCATCTGTGTACTTTGCTAAGATGAAATCACAAAAAAAATTCCCTCCTGCTTTCAGCTTTGAACTTTTCCCGCCGCAAACACCTGAAGGTGTAGAAAAATTGCGGCTGACACGTCAACAATTGGCGCGATTCAATCCTAAGTTCTTTTCTGTAACCTTTGGTGCTGGCGGTTCGACACGCGAGCGCACGCTGGAAACCGTTTTGGAAATCCAAGCTGAAGGCCATGTCGTTGCACCGCATCTTTCGTGCATTGGTTCTACACAACAGAATATTCGCGTCATTCTGGAAAAGTATTATCAAGCCGGAATCCGACATATTGTGGCATTACGCGGTGATTTACCTTCCGGCATGGCGCAAGCTGGCGAGTTTCGCTACGCCAGTGAATTGGTGGCGTTTATCCGGCAGGAGTATGGCGCTTCGTTCCATATCGATGTGGCGGCTTATCCGGAATATCATCCGCAAGCGCGATCCGCGCAAACCGATTTTGAGAATTTCAAACGCAAAATAGAAACCGGCGCCAGTTCGGCGATTACTCAGTATTTTTATAATGCCGACGCGTATTTTCATTTTGTCGAATTGTGCGAATCAGCCGGTTTGAATATTCCGGTTGTACCCGGCATTATGCCGATCAATAAATTTTCCCAGCTGATGCGATTTTCCGATACGTGCGGCGCCGAGATTCCGCGCTGGATTCGTAAAAAACTGGAGAGTTACGCTGACGACAGCGCATCCATTCAAGCATTTGGATTGGATGTTGTGACCGGCTTATGTGAACGGTTATTACAAGCAGGCGCACCGGGGTTGCATTTTTACACGCTCAATTCCGCCAATCTTACCTCTATCATTTGGCAACGCCTTAATCTTCAAGGTCAGTAACAACCAATTCGCAATAGCTAATGTTTTTGTCAGTTTTCTACTCTGATAAAACATTAGCTTCGTACATTATCGGGCACGGATTCGCCGCGAAAAGCAGCAAAACCGGAATGAACTTTTTCCTGATTTCCTCAGCCAGTATATAATGCGCATCAATATTCTGATTAAAATAAAAAAGCACGAGGTTTCGAAATGACAGAGAAAAAAGCGGCTTCTGATAACGCAACTACAGAAGCACCGGTTGGAGATGCGTCAGGGCCGGATATTTCAATTATGGATGCTTGTATCGCGCATGCCAAAGAAGTCAAAATCACGCAACTTGAACTCATAAAAAGCAAGGGCTATGATTTTGCGCCTGAATTCAAAGATATGACTATTCAGCTTTATCTGTTCGGTGTCATGTGGAGATTCGCAGAAAACGTGGGAGGTGCTGATGATGCGCGCGAATTGGCATTCGCGGCATTGGGGGAATTATTCTTGCAAGAGCATATGCCCAAGCAAAAAGTGGCCAAGCGAATTGAGTTTTTGAAGAAAATGTCCAAGATCGAAGAAGATCATAATGCATTGGCTGTTGCCATTGGTTATGAATCTGAACCAGGTGATAACAGTCTGGCTGAGGTATTTGATCATTATGTCGATGATGTGCAAGTTTCCGGTGCGTTTTGGCGATTGTACGATCGCGGCAGAAAAATCATTTTGTACGGCGGCTTATCGGTAGCCTTTTTTGTAATCTGGTTTGTTACCTTATTCATGCCGGGAAATACGACGATTGCGATACTTGCGGCTGGGCTTATTGCCGCTGCGCTTTTTGTCATACCGGTATTTTTGATCGGCATTTTCATTTATCGCACAAAAATTAAAAAAGCAAAACAAGTGAGTTAGCGCTTTAATGGCGTAAAAATGTTTGAAACTGTTCGGTAGTAGCAAAGATTCAAATTGATTGACCAACCGGTTGCTGGTGTAAAAATGAGTGCTCAAATTATCGATGGCAAAAAATTGGCCGAATCGGTGCGTGCGGAATGGAAAGCACGCGCGGAAAAACTGATTCAAGCGGGCACAAAACCGGGATTGGCGGTTATTATCGTCGGCGATAATGCCGCATCCAGTCTTTATGTCAAGAATAAAGTCAAGGCTTGCAGCGAGATCGGCATTTATTCCGAAGTACACAGCTTTCAGCAAAATGCAACGCAAGCTGAAGTATTGGATTGCATCCAAGCGCTCAATCGGAATCCGCATATTCATGGCATCCTGGTTCAATTGCCGTTGCCTGCGCACTTTGAAAATAATCGTGTGATCACGTCTATCGCGATTGAGAAAGATGTCGATGGTTTTCATCTGTATAACGTCGGTGCATTGGTTACCGGCAATACGATATTTTCTCCATGTACACCGTTTGGCGTCATAGTGATGCTGGAAAGAAACCGGATTCCAATCGAAGGGCAGCATGCGGTTATAATCGGGCGCAGCAACATCGTAGGTAAGCCGATGGCGTTCATGCTTTTGGAGAAAGGCGCAACGGTTACTATCTGTACTTCAAAAACGCGTAATCTAGCGCAATTTACCAGGGATGCGGACATTCTGGTCGTGGCAACTGGAAAACCGCGCATGGTGACTGCGGGCATGGTAAAACCCGGCGCTGTGGTCATTGACGTAGGCATTAACCGGTTGCCGGATGGAAAACTCTGTGGTGATGCCGATTTCGACGCCGTCAAGGAAA
The DNA here is from genome assembly GCA_964421895.1 of uncultured Nitrosomonas sp. Taxonomy (GTDB): domain Bacteria; phylum Pseudomonadota; class Gammaproteobacteria; order Burkholderiales; family Nitrosomonadaceae; genus Nitrosomonas. Next base: position 3,856 of record CAYQZF010000061.1, read on the forward strand.
TTGCAGGTTTTATTACGCCCGTTCCGGGAGGCGTTGGCCCCATGACCATTACCATGTTGCTATGTAATACCATTCTGGCGGCGGAACGTGCCCAGGCTGGTATTCCAATAAGGTGATCCGTTAATTTAATGAGTGTGCAAACGTATGGAACAGCAACCCGATATTGATCCGCAGGAAACGCAAGAATGGCTGGATGCGCTTGATTCGGTCATCGCCAATGCCGGTGGTGAGCGTGCTCATTTCCTGCTGGAGAAACTGATAGAAAAGGCCCGCCGTTCCGGCGCTTACCTGCCTTACAGCGCCACGACGGCGTATATCAATACCATACCAACCGGTAAAGAAGAACGCTCGCCGGGCAATAATGCCATCGAACACCGGATTCGTTCGTATGTACGCTGGAATGCCATGGCGATGGTGTTACGCGCCAACAAAAATACCAATGTCGGTGGGCACATTGCCAGTTTCGCCTCAGCCGCAACACTGTATGACGTGGGTTACAATCATTTCTGGCATGCACCATGCGAAACGCATGGCGGTGATCTGGTTTACCTGCAAGGACATTCCTCTCCGGGTGCTTATGCGTATGCATTTCTGTCCGGTGAGTTGAGCGAAGCGCAGTTGAATAATTTCCGCCAGGAAACCGGCGGTAATGGTTTGTCTTCGTATCCTCATCCGTGGCTGATGCCTAATTTCTGGCAATTTCCGACTGTTTCGATGGGGCTTGGCCCGTTGATGGCGATTTACCAGGCTCGTTTCATGAAGTATCTAGGCAGTCGCGGATTGGTGAATACCGACGGCCGTAAAATCTGGGCTTTCATGGGCGATGGCGAGATGGATGAGCCCGAGTCGCTCGGCGCTATTCCACTGGCATCACGCGAGAAACTGGATAATCTGATTTTTGTCGTCAATTGCAATCTGCAACGTCTGGATGGTCCAGTGCGCGGCAACGGCAAAGTCATTCAGGAATTGGAAGGCGCTTTTCGCGGTGCCGGCTGGAATGTTATCAAGGTGATTTGGGGCTCTTATTGGGACCCGCTCTTGGCGAAAGATACCAAAGGATTATTGCAAAAGCGCATGATGGAGTGCGTGGACGGCGAATATCAGAACTTCAAGGCCAGGGACGGCGCTTACGTTCGCGAGCATTTTTTTGGCAAATACCCGGAATTGCTGGAAATGGTCGCCACTATGTCCGACGACGATATTTGGCGGTTAAACCGCGGCGGACATGATCCTCATAAAGTCTACGCAGCGTATGCGGCGGCAGCTAAACATGTCGGTCAGCCGACTGTGATTCTGGCCAAAACGATCAAAGGGTATGGCATGGGTGAAGCGGGTGAGGCGCAAAATATCACCCATCAGCAGAAAAAAATGGGAACGACCTCATTAAAGGCTTTCCGCAATCGCTTTGGTTTGGATATTCCCGACGACAAAATCGATGATATTCCTTATCTGACTTTCCCCGAGGATTCAGCGGAATTTAAGTACATGAGGGAACAGCGAGCGGCGCTGGGGGGTACTTTTCATCGTCGTAAAACCCGTGCGCAAGCATTGCAAGTGCCACCATTATCGGCTTTTCAGGCGCTGCTGAAGGCCAGCGGTGAGGGGCACGAATCGTCCACTACCATGGTGTTTGTGCGGATTCTGAACATTCTAGTAAAAGATAAACAAATCGGCCGGCATATCGTGCCGATCGTCGCTGATGAATCGCGCACGTTTGGCATGGAAGGGATGTTCCGGCAATTGGGTATCTGGTCGTCAACGGGGCAGTTATATACACCGCAAGATGCGGATCAACTAATGTATTACAAGGAAGACAAGCACGGGCAGATCTTGCAGGAAGGCATTTGCGAAGCGGGCGCCATGTCATCCTGGATAGCGGCGGCGACTTCGTATAGTACGCATGGCATCCAGATGATTCCGTTTTTTATCTTTTACTCCATGTTCGGTTTTCAACGCGTCGGCGATTTAGCGTGGGCTGCCGGCGATATGCGTTGCCGCGGTTTTTTGCTGGGCGGAACGGCGGGACGCACGACTTTGAATGGCGAAGGATTGCAGCATGAAGATGGGCACAGTCACGTTGTGGCGTCGACCATTCCCAATTGCATTTCATACGATCCGGCGTTTGCATATGAGCTGGTTGTCATCATTCAGGACGGGTTGCGCCGCATGTATCAGGAGCAGGAGGATGTTTATTATTACATCACCGTGATGAATGAAAACTACTCTCACCCTGAGATGCCTGCTGGTGTCGAGAAAGATATTTTGAAAGGGATGTATTTATTCCGCGCAGGAAATGCTAGTGCAAGCGGGCCGCGTGTGCAATTACTGGGTGCCGGAACCATCTTACGCGAAGTGATCGCGGCGGCGGAGATATTGCAACAGGAATATGATGTGAGCGCGGATGTTTGGAGTGTGACCAGTTTCAACGAGTTAAGACGCGAAGCGCTGGCCGTTACCCGCTGGAATATGCTGCATCCGGAACAACCAGCAAGAACATCGCATGTGGAGAATTGTTTTAAGGAGCGTGAAGGTCCTGTAGTTGCTGCAACCGACTTTATGAAGATTTATGCCGATCAGATCCGTGAATTTGTGCCGGAACGATACCGTGTGCTCGGTACCGACGGTTTCGGTCGCTCCGATACACGCCAGAAGTTGCGTCGTTTCTTCGAGGTAGATCGTTATTACATTACTGTTGCGGCACTCAAAATATTGTCGGAGGAAGGCAAAATCGGCAAGCAGCAAGTTACACAGGCGATTGAGAAATACGGTATCGATCCGGAGAAACCCAATCCTGCGATCAGTTAAATCAATGATGGATAGATTCGTATTCTCCATTTCGACGATGTGTGAGGAAAGCGTGTGGCTGAATTAAAAAAAGTGCTCATTCCGGATATCGGCGACTTCAAGGAAGTGCCGGTCATCGAAGTGCTGGTAAAAGCGGGCGACGTTGTGCAAGCCGAAGATTCCCTGGTTACACTGGAATCCGACAAAGCGACGATCGAAATTCCATCGCCTTATTCCGGTTTGATCAAGGAAGTATTGGTCAAAGCCGGTGATAAAGTATCGGAAGGCAGTGCGATTTTGACTCTGGAAGCTGCGGTTGACGGTCAAGCGGAAATCACTGCCCAGACTTCCCAGACGGTGATTGCGCAAATGGAAACCGCGCCGCAACTGCAACACGAAGTGAAGCCGGTTGCTAACCAAGCGCCGCAGCATGTGCCGCCATCCTTACCAACAGTTAACAATGTTTCGTCCAAGGCGCATGCCAGCCCATCGATTCGCCGCTTTGCGCGGGAACTCGGCGTTAATCTCGAGTTGATCACCGGTAGCGGGCCGAAGCACCGCATTCTCAAAGAAGATGTGCAAGCTTTTGTAAAAGCCGAGCTATCAAAGTCGAGTGGCGTTGGTATGGGGGCAGCGCTGAATTTACTACCTTGGCCGCAAGTAAATTTTGCCAAGTTCGGCCCGATTGAGTTACGGTCACTTACGCGAATCAAGCAAATTTCCGGCGCGAATCTGCACCGCAACTGGGTGATGATCCCGCATGTAACGCAATTTGACGAAGCCGATATCACCGATTTGGAGGCGCTGCGCAAAGAATCCAATGGCAACGGTAAAGAGAATAGGGTGAAATTAACGCTCCTGGCTTTTTTAATGAAAGCGTTGATTGCGCCTTTGAAAAAATACCCGGAGTTCAACGCCTCGCTCGATAATGATTCCAACGGTGAAACGAATCTGGTCATCAAGCATTATTACCATATCGGATTCGCTGTCGATACGGTGAATGGATTGGTCGTGCCCGTCATCCGGGATGTCGAACAGAAAGGAATCATTACCATTGCGGAAGAATTGGCCAGGCTGTCTTCATTGGCGCGCGAAGGTAAGCTGAAGCCCGCCGATATGCAAGGCGCCAGTTTTACCATTTCCAGTTTAGGCGGTATTGGTGGAACGGCTTTCACACCGATTATCAATGCGCCGGAAGTTGCGATTCTGGGGATTTCCAAGGCCAGTATCAAGCCGGTTTATCGCGATGATCAATTCGTGCCGCGTTTGATGCTGCCGTTGTCACTATCCTATGATCATCGTGTCATTGACGGTGCCACTGCGGCCCGTTTCACGACACATCTATCGGAAGTATTGACGGATATGCGCCTGGCATTGTTATGACAGATATCATGTATTTTTATGCTTGCCGAGGAGGGCATTATTGATAAGTTTCCTCTGGTCGGTATTTATGGCGGGACATTCGATCCGATCCATTATGGCCATTTGCGTATCGCGGAAGAATTGCTCGATTCCACCGGTTTAAAGCGTATGATCTTTGTTCCCTCGGGAGCTCCCCGCTTACGCGCCGCGCCTGTGGCGTCAAGGGGTCATCGGGCCGCTATGGTGCGGTTGGCGATTCAGGATAACAACCGGTTTGTACTGGATGAACGGGAAATCAACCGGCCTGGGACCAGCACAACGGTGCAATCATTGCGCGAATACCGGTGTGAATTGGGAGAAAATACCGCGCTGTGCTTTGTATTGGGAATCGATGCATTTGTGAGGATCGATCAATGGTCTGAATGGCAAACGTTATTCAATTTATGCCACTTGATTGTGGTTGGCCGCCCAGGCTTTATTTCGATTAGCAGCGAAAAAAATCTGTCAACCGAGATACTCAAAGAATATTCATCCCGCCATACCGTAAATGCCGGTGATTTAGTGCGGCAACCCAGTGGTTGTATCTATACTGCACGCACCTCATTGTTGGAAATATCCGCTTCACACATACGATCACTAATCAGCGCGGGAAAAAGTATCCGCTATTTACTTCCTGAAAGTGTCTCTGAATATATTAAATCCAATCGGTTATATACCGGAAACCTATGAATTCTGAAAAACTAGTACTCATCGTTGTCGATGCATTGGAAGATATCAAGGCGCACGATATCGATGTCATTAATGTATCCAAAATTACCTCGATGTTCGAGTCCATTATTATCGCTAGCGCGGACTCGTCGCGCCAAACAAAGGCATTGGCTAATAATGTGCAAGAAAAAGTAAAAGCTGCCGGGGGAAAAGTGCATAGTGCCGAAGGTGAGCAATCGGGTGAATGGGTGCTTGTGGATTTGGGCGACGTGGTTGTGCATATCATGCTGCCGGCAGTACGCGAATATTACAATTTGAAAGCGCTATGGTCGGAGCGTAGTTGAAGCTCCCGAGGGTTGTGAATTAATTCCATCGGCTCATGAAGTTTTTTATACTCGCAGTTGGTAACAAAATGCCGGATTGGATCAGAACGGGTTATCTTGAGTATATCAAGCGCTTGTCCGGTGAAATAACTGTCAATTTGATTGAAATCAGGCCAGAAAAGCGAGTGGGAGGAAAAACGGTTGCGCAGCTCCTGGAAGCGGAGTATCAAAAGATTCGCGCTGCCTTACCGCCGAGTTGCTACATTGTAGTTCTCGATGAACATGGCCAGCAATGGACCACGGTAAAATTTGCTGATGCCATTCAAGAATGGATGATGACGCAAAATACCATTGCATTTATCATTGGCGGCGCAGATGGCTTACACGAGGAGATCAAACAAGCGGCGCACGCGAAGATGGCATTATCGAAACTGACATTGCCGCATGGCTTGGCGCGTGTTTTATTGGCGGAACAGATTTACCGCGCTGTATCGATTAATAAGAATCACCCTTATCACAGGGCTTAAATTTGATTGTGTACTTATGAACACATGCTTTTCGCAACTATTGCCGGAAAAACTGGATGTAATGAACAAACCGATTCAATGTGACGAATGTAGTGCGACCGCATAGACTGCAATGCTTTCCGAGAACCAAATCTACCTTGCGTCAAGAAGTCCTCGTAGGCGAGAATTGCTGCGCCAGATCGGTGTGAAATTTAATTTATTGATGATGCGGGAAACCTTGGGCCGTGCCATTGATGTCGACGAGCAGCCGCTTGCCAATGAAGTTCCCGCTGATTATATCTACCGCGTTACCCGCGCCAAGGCCGATGCCGGTTGGAATCGGATATTGCAGCGCCACTTACCGGTTCAGCCCGTGCTGGTGGCGGATACCATTGTGACGATTGATGGATGCATCCTCGGAAAACCGAGGGATAATGCACACGCCGAAGAGATGCTAAAAATTTTGTCGGGCCGTTCGCACCAGGTGCTAACCGCGATCGGAATCGGTACCCGCGATACCATACAAATGCGATTATCGGCATCGACCGTACGTTTTCGCGAAATCAGCGAACGTGAAATCCGGCATTATGTTGCGAATAATAATGTTCTGGATAAGGCCGGGGCTTATGCGATTCAAGGTGTGGCAGCTGCTTTTATCGTCGAGATCTCGGGTAGTTATAGCGGTATCATGGGATTGCCACTCTACGAGACGGCACAATTGCTTGAGGAAGCCGGTATCGCAATTTTCCAATAGTAGTTAATTGAGCGTGGCGATATTTAATTGAAATTGAATCGCGCTATCGCATTGATATTGTTTCGTCATGTAATCCGCTACAAAATGGGGCGCCAGTTTCAATATCCTTTTATTAATAATAATTTAACCGAACATGAGTAATGAAATTCTTGTCAATATCACGCCGCAAGAAACCCGGGTAGCGATACTGGAGCAAGGGGTGACGCAAGAGTTGCACATTGAACGGACGAGCGGCCGGGGCATCGTCGGGAATATCTATAATGGACGTGTCAGCCGTGTTTTGCCCGGGATGCAGTCCGCTTTTGTCGATATTGGTCTTGACCGAGCTGCTTTTTTACATGTGGCGGATATCCGCGATTCCGGCCAAGAGGGTGATGCAGCCAAGCCCATTGAGAAATTATTATATGAAGGGAACAGCATTCTGGTGCAAGTTATTAAGGATGCAATAGGCACCAAAGGAGCTCGATTGTCGACGCAAATAAGCCTAGCCGGCCGTTTGCTGGTGTTTTTGCCGCAAGAATCGCACATCGGTATTTCGCAGCGCATTGAAGACGATAGCGAACGTGAGTTGTTGCGCGGCAAGTTGCAGCAGATTCTGCCTGCGGAAGAAAAGGGCGGATATATTATCCGCACCATGGCTGAGACTGCGGATGAAAGCGATTTGCGCGCCGATCTCGAATATTTGCACCGGTTATGGCACGATATTCAACAAAAATCGGTCACCATTGCCGCGCCGGTTTTGCTTTATCAAGATCTTGATCTCAGTCACCGGGTATTACGGGATTTCGTTGATGAAGATACCATCCGCATTCTCGTCGATTCGCGGGAGAATTATCAAAAGTTGGTGCGATTTGCGAACAATTACATGACCTGTATCGCGGAACGTATAACGCTTTATACCGGTGATCGCCCATTATTCGATTTATACAGTGTGGAAGAAGAAATTGAAAAATCATTGGCGAAGCGCGTCAATCTAAAGTCCGGCGGTTATCTGATTATCGATCAAACGGAAGCGCTGACCACGATGGACGTGAACACTGGTGGATTTATCGGTGTGCGCAATTTTGACGATACTATTTTCAAAACCAATCTGGAAGCGGCCCAGGTTATCGCCAGGCAGCTTCGTTTACGCAATCTCGGCGGTATTATCATTATCGATTTTATCGATATGGATTCCGAAGAACATAAGCAGGCTGTTTTGGCGGAATTTAATAAGGCACTGGCAAAAGATCGCACGCGTATAACCGTCAATGGATTCAGCGCGCTTGGCTTGGTCGAAATGACACGCAAGCGCACCCGGGAAAGCCTGGCGCATGTGCTATGCGAAACTTGTCCGACCTGCCAGGGGCGAGGTGAAATCCGCACCGCACAAACAATTTGCTACGAAATATTGCGCGAATTGCTGCGCGAAGCCAGACAGTTTGAAGCCAATGAGTTTCGCATTCTGGCTTCGCAACAAGTGATCGATTTGTTTTTGGATGAGGAATCGCAAAGCCTGGCGCAATTAGGCGATTTCATAGCGAAACCGATCAGTCTTCAGGTCGAAGAATCGTATACGCAAGAGCAGTACGATGTGATATTGATGTAGTGTGATCGCGTTGGCTAGCTTCACCTTCGGAATGTCAGTACCTATCTAATCTTATGATAATAAAACTCAATTTCTTCTCTCCATAAAAGCGCATTTGGCAGTTTTATGCTACTAATAGGAGCTATACAATCGGCAGTTTTCTTTGATCTCTTGGTTATTCTGAATTATTCCAATCACTTAGCTGAAAATATATTTGTCATGTGTATACTTAGGACGGCATAAGTAAAAAGTAGTATCAAT
>CAYQZF010000062.1:0-8515 GCA_964421895.1 uncultured Nitrosomonas sp.
TGTCTTCAGCAAACTTGCTCTTCCGTGAGCGCATGATTACCAGTATAATTTGGCCACTTTTTCCCCATATACCGCCAATTTTCCAGTCTATTGGTGGCTTTTCGAGGATTGGAAAAAAATGAAATCGCCTATTCGCATAGCCGTCACCGGCGCTACCGGACAGATTTGTTATAACCTGCTCTATCGCATCGCAGCGGGTGAAATGCTGGGTAAGGATCAGCCAGTCATTCTGCAGTTACATGACATAACCGATGCGCAGCCTTTTTTCGATGCGATTGTCATGGAGCTGTATGACTGCGCGTTCCCTTTATTGTCTGAAATCATCACCACCGATCATCCGGAAGTAGCATTCAATAACGCGGATATTGTTTTGCTCGTCGGCGCGCGGCCGCGCGGGGAAAACATGGAGCGCAAAGATCTGCTGGCTGCCAATAGTCCCATTTTCATTGAGCAAGGAAGAGCATTAAACGCTGCGGCCAAACGAAACGTCAAAGTGCTGGTCATTGGCAACCCTGCCAACACGAATGCTTACATCACGTTAAAAAATGCTCCCGATCTTGACCCCAGCAACTTCTCGGCCATGCTGAGATTGGATCACAATCGCGCACTGTCGCAAGTTGCATTAAAGCTCCGGGTGCCGGTATCGGACATCAAACAGATGATCGTTTGGGGAAATCATTCCAATACACAGTTTCCTGATTTAAGTCATGCCGTCGTTGGCAACGACAAGGTTTCTTCGCTGATTGCAGACTCTGCATGGGTGGAAAATCACTTCATCCCGACCGTGCAAAAGCGCGGCACGGCAATCATTGAAGCGCGCCGCGGCAAATCCAGCGCGGCCAGTGCGGCCAATGCGATCATTAATCATATGCAGGACTGGATTTTTGGCACGCGGGAAGGCGATTGGGTTTCAATGGGCGTTCCCTCGAATGGTTGCTACGGAATACCGCCGGGTGTCATTTACAGTTTTCCGGTTACTTGTCAGAACGGCCGGTACAAAATCGTCGAAGGATTGGAAACCAGTCAGTCAGATAAAGAAAGAATGCAAAAAAGTTATCAGGAATTGCTTGCAGAGCAGGAAGCTATCAAGCACTTACTGACTTGAAACCCGAGTGCGTTAAATTGAGAAACGCTCCCTATTTATGATCAATAATTAGCTGTTATCGTAACTCGCCACTCGCTGCCTCACGGATGGCGATTAAAATCCCCGCATCCAAGTGACCATCTGCAATGCGCTGCGTTTTCTGTTGAAAACGGCTGATCGCGTTGCGAGTGGCTGAACCAAGTATGCCATCAGGCTCTCCGGCATCGATGCCAAGCGATGACAAATCCATTTGCAGCTGACGTACCTGCTCTCGGGATATTTTTACCGGATCAGCCGGCGGCACACGATACAATGGTGCCGCACCTGCGATACGATCCGCCAAGTGTCCGACAGATAAAGCGTAAAATTCGGAGCGATTCCAGCGCATGATGATATAAAAATTCTTGGTTACCAAGAAAGCCGGCCCCTGATAACCTGAGGGAACGAGCAGTGCTGCTCTTTGCTCCGCCGGTGCTAGCGGTGCCCCGGAGGTTGTTGTGATACCTAGTTTGGTCCATTCCGCCAAGCTCAACATCTGATCTCGTCCGGCAAGTGAGTAATCAAAAGATTGCGGCAATCTCACTTCTTGCCCCCAGTTCAAGCCGGAAACCCAACCCAGTTGACGCAAAAAGTTGGCTGCGGATCCCATCGCATCCGGAATGCTGCCCCACAGATCTCGCCGCCCATCACCATCTACATCCTTGGCGTAGCGAAGAAAAGTCGACGGCATGAATTGCATATGCCCCATCGCACCTGCCCATGAACCGACCATGCGTTCCGCCGTGATATCGCCTGCGTCTACAATACGCATGGCATTCAGCAATTCCTGGGTAAAAAATGCACTACGACGCGTATCACATGCAAGCGTCGCCAGTGAATCAATCACGGACCAATCGCCAAAATGCCCGCCGTAGCTGGTTTCCAGTCCCCAGAATGACACCAGAAACTGCGCCGGAATGCCGGTTTCGTGTTGAATTCGATCAAGCAGTGCGCGATGTTTAACATACAATTCCCGTCCGCGCTGGATGCGCTCTTCGTTGATGCGCGTATTAAAATAATTTGCAAATGTCTGCGTGAATTCGGGTTGGCGCCGGTCGAGCTCAATAATTCGCGGCAAAAATCGAGCTTTGCCGAGCACCTGATAGGCTGTATTATCCGAAATACCTTCCGCTTTAGCTTGAGATTTCAGCCGCGTCATGCATTCGCCAAAGCTATTATCATTGGCATGCGCAACCTGTCCCCAAGTGAGCGCCATCAATGCTAAACCTCGCCAGTAAATTTTTCTCCGGCATCTAGGTTGAATGAATAAAAGCTTTATCAGAAAATTGCGCGTTGATGTCATTGAGATAGCGTTATTTACGATGGGGGCAGTTCGGTTTGATACAATCGGCATAGAGGGATAATGAGTGCTCTTGCAGCGTAAAACCGCGCTCTTTAGCAATCGCGATCTGGCGTTTTTCGATTTCTGCATCGTAGAATTCTTCTACACGGCCGCACTGCAAGCAAACTAAGTGATCGTGATGGCCATCCCCTTTCAGTTCAAATACCGCTTTGCCGCTTTCGAAATGGTGGCGTTCCAGCAATCCCGCTTGCTCAAATTGCGTCAAAACCCGATACACAGTCGCCAACCCAATATCCTCGCCTTCATTGAGCAGTTCCTTGTAAACATCTTCCGCAGACAAATGGCGCACACTACTCTGCTCAAACAAATTCAATATTTTTAGTCTTGGCAGTGTTGTTTTAAGACCAATATTTTTGAGATCGATACTTCTCAGATCGTCGAAGTTGCCCATGGTTATCTCTGCCTCGAAAATTATTTACTGTATCATATGCTGTGTTCGCTTTGGAAACATATAATATCAACAAAATGGTTGCAAAAATCTCCGCATTGATCGTTTTACTGCTGCTAACCGGGTGTTCACTGCTCCCTCATGTTCTCTTCAAGATCGATGTGCAGCAAGGCAATGTGGTAACTGAAGAAATGCTGGAAAAATTAAAACCCGGCATGACCAAATCCCAGGTACTGTTTGTTTTAGGGTCGCCGCTGATCATGGATGCTTTTCGTGACAACCGCTGGGATTATGTTTACCTTTACCGCAAAAAAGGTGATCTCGTTGAACAAAAACGATTGACTGTTTTTTTTGAGAATGATGCCTTGGTAAATATTGACAATCACTTGGCAAGCACAAAGGAATCAGTCAAACCCATGCCCGTTGAAGCAAAAGTGAAAGCGAAAACAAAACAACCGGAAATGAATTCAGATGATGTAGACGATGCCGATGAGCTCTGCAATGTTCCAAGCACAGTTTCTATCAAACCTTAATTATTAATTGCAAAAATGAATATGCAAAAAATCGCAATTGCCGGAAGCTCCGGACGTATGGGGCGCACCTTGCTGGAAGCGGTGGCACAAGCACCCGATATGCGGCTTGCAGCTGCTTTGGAACAAATTGACAGCCCTTATTTGAATAAAGATGCCGGTGAATTGATCGGAGCCCATTGTGGCATTCCGATTGTCAGCGATTATGCGCAAGCATTAAAAAGCTGCGATCACTTGATTGACTTCACCCGCCCTCAAGGTACGCTTGCGCATCTTACCGCTTGCCGCAAAGCAGGCGTAAAAATGGTTATTGGCACCACGGGCTTTTCACCAGAAGAAAAAACATTGCTGAAAGAAGCCGCTCAGGAGATCGCGATTGTATTCGCGCCGAACATGAGTGTTGGCGTTAACGTTACGTTCAAATTACTGGAAATCGCCGCAAAAGTGCTGAATGAAGGTTACGACATCGAAATCGTCGAAGCGCATCATCGCCATAAAGTGGACGCTCCATCAGGCACGGCTTTGCGCATGGGTGAAGTCATCGCCGATGCATTAAGGAGGGATTTAAGTCAAGTGGCGGTTTACGGCAGAGAGGGCGTAACCGGTGAAAGAAAGCCGGAAACAATCGGATTTGCGACCATCCGCGCCGGTGATATTGTCGGTGATCATACCGCCATGTTTGCCGGTATCGGTGAGCGTGTGGAGATCTCTCATAAAGCGAGCAGCCGTATGACATTTGCAATGGGTGCATTACGTGCGGCTCGTTTTCTTGCGGACAAACCAAACGGTTTGTTCGATATGCAGGATGTGTTGGGGCTGCGCTGACACTCCCTTTGTGTTATTTTCATGGCAACTTATGCGATTGGTGATCTGCAAGGCTGTTTCACCGCATTCCGGGGTTTGCTTGACCTCATCCGTTTTGATCCTGCGCAGGATAGGCTTTGGCTGGTTGGCGACATTGTTAATCGCGGCCCTGATTCCTTAGCGCTATTACGCTATATCGAACAAGCCGGTGATGCTGTCGTCATGGTTCTAGGTAATCATGATTTGCATTTGTTGATGGTTGCTGCCGGTATTGCGAGAAATCACCCAAGCGATACGCTCCAACCGATTCTCAATGCACCCGACCGGGATGAATTATTACACTGGTTACGGCAGCAAAAGTTATTGCATTGCGAAAATCACTACGCCATGGTTCACGCTGGATTGCTGCCATCGTGGTCTATCGAACAAGCTGAACAGCTCGCACGCGAAGTGGAAACTGCATTGCGCCAGGATAATCATCCTGAATTATTTACCCGGATGTACGGTAACGAACCCAATTACTGGCAAGAAGATTGGACGGGATATATCCGTTTGCGGGTAATTATCAATGCGATGACGCGTATGCGCGTATGCACGCCGGATGGAAGAATGAATTTTGTTTTTAAGGGGAATTTACAATCCATTCCAGACGGCTACATACCTTGGTTCAACGTACCGCACCGGGCCAGTCAAAATACCACTATTATTTGTGGCCATTGGTCCGGTTTAGGATTGCACATAACCGATAACATCATCGCATTGGATAGCGGTTGTGTGTGGGGCGGGCAATTATCCGCTATTCGGCTGGAAGACCGGAAAGTTTTTCAACTTCCATGTGCATGATAGGCAACGATAACGCATTAGCAATCGCCTGCTCAGACAAACGCGCCAATTCCCGCCGGTTTTTCATGCCACATGAAATGGGCTGATTGAATGTCAATTCTGCATCAATACTTGTCAGACTCAGAATTTTTTGCAGCGACAAGATGAGTGAAGGATCAATATAAGCTGCATCTTTGCAGATATTCCCGGCATTATCGCGATAACGGATGGCAACTGGATAAAGCAAAGCATCGGCGGTTACAGCCGACTGCAGCAAGGAAGCATGAAAGTGGTTTATTTGCGCACCGTCGGTTGTCGTACCCTCGGGAAATATCGTAACTCGTTCCCCTTTATCCAGTACATCACTGATTTGTTGATTGATACGCAGCGTATCGCTGCGTTTTGCGCGCTCAATGAATAATGTACCTGCATTCCGGCTTAATAAACCTAACACCGGCCACCGGCTAATTTCAGCTTTGGCTACAAACCGAGTCGGGCACGCAGCCATTAAAACACAAACATCCAACCACGATACGTGATTAGCCGCAAACAGCACTCGCGACATTTCCAGTGTGGGTAATCTTCCGTGGCTGCGCAACCTGATGGCGAGAATCGATAATAATCCATTAGCCCAATACTGCATCATGTTCCGTTGAATATGAAGGGGGAAATAGGGATAGGCAATCGATTGCAATAAACCTGAGATTAGATGAAACGATAAGCGGATCAGGCGGATAAAACGCAATAAAGGAGGAGTTTTTTTTTGCATGCAAGAAATCTCAGGGTTGTTTAAAGTGAGGTTAATAAAAATAAAGAAATGAGTATTTCATAAGGGGTTGTGTTATTCAAACCTATGACGGCTTCATAGTATTGTAAAAGCTTATGAAACCGATAAGTTGCATGTACCGATTAGAGCGGTCTTTAAACGTAATAACGTACGACCCGATCTAACAACAGTTGCTTGATTTGAGGATTGCTGCTAAATAAATTTCAATTATTCAATGCAGTAGATAATCGCAGCTTCAAATTATCACAATATTCGGTATCGCAACCGGTGAGGATGTAAATGATGCTCATACCTGCCGGACAAAGAGCATTCTGCAATGTCTTGGATCACTTTTATAACAAGAAAGAGAAAGGAAAATCTAGAGCCGATAAGGAAAGACAACGTGGAGTAACCACGCATTAGCTTAAGAGCTGATCAGCTAACGCGTGGATTTATCTTAGCTTTTATTTAGTTGAAGACACAGTCCGTCCATTGACATTCTGTGGCACTCGAGCGTTACCAGCGTAAAATCCTTTCAGTTGATCAAGCTGTGCGGCTGATATCGTAATGGTATTAAGTAGAAGATACCACTGCACACCTTCGCTGCAAGGTGGTGTCGTTAAAGAACCGGCTAGTGCTACATAGTCAAATGAATTATGACCAAGTGGCGGCAGTAATGTTGTCGGATCGATCTGAATGCCGCTGGTATTGGTATTTTGACCACCCCCTGTGGTCGGCATATTATTTAAAATAGTCTGAAATGTCGCATTCTCTTCTCCTACATTAATAGCGACCCCCAGAACAATGAGCCTTCCATCTTGCCCGACATGAACAAAATGCAATTCGGCTGGAAACTTCACTCCACCGACTGCGTGTTCGCTGGGTTCATGAAAATGGAACTGGATCAGCGGAAACGATTCTTCTCCAATTTTGAGCTCACCTTTATAATTGGCTGAGGTATTGACTTGAATCGCATGGCCAGTATTAAAAAATACCGGCGTATCCACATCGTACCAAACTCCCAGATCGTTCAATTTCCGTTTGTTATCAATTTTTGCCGCGGCAAAATCGATCGGTGATTGATGTGCACCGATACTGCATTCCGCATACGGATAATTTAACGGCACAACCGATTGCGACGTATCCTGAATAGCGCCCCACGTAGCTTGCTCCTCATGCGTCCAGTGCGGAGCAGAAACGGCTATAGTTGCATAACATGTCAAAATTGCTGAAACCAGATTCCTCAATACTTTTCTGTTCATAGGTTATCTCCGATTGTCGAATTGTTGTTATTTGATTAGCACGTATGTTTTTTACAATATTCCGCCATCGGCGGCTTCTTATCCTTTTCAGAATCCTGAGTCGTCTGAGAATTTTCTTTCGTGGTTGATGAACTTGATTGTGATGTCTGTGTTTGTTGTTTCAAATCGATGGATGATTTTGAATTATCCGACCCGGATTGAGCAAAACATGAAACGCTTAAACTCATTGCGATAGCCAAAAATATTTTTATCAGCATAATTCCCTCGTTTAAATAAAAGATTCGTTACTTACTCACTGCAGTGAGCGGTCACGATAACATTGTAAATGTTAATAAAGTGTCAAGAAAAAACGTATTTTTGTTAAAAAAATGTGAACAAAAACAACTGTTAAGAGTAGTGTTATTATTATTTAGATCAAGAATTATCCTACATAAAAGGACTAAGCTGAAGCAACGGAAAAGTGCGCGATCAGGGAATAAATTCAGCAATAATTTTTCTGCAATCTCAAGATTAATCTCAACAAAATAAGGCACTTTTCTCGAGATATTCAATCGTCAATCCGGCAATTTTGGGTACACCAAGGTAGGACGGAAAAGCCTCAATCTGTCCGGTGCCGCGATACCCTCTGCTTCGATAAAATGCGATCAATTCCGGTCGCTGTGATATTACAAATAAAACAAATTTATGCGCACGTAAGGAGTCGCGCGCGAACATTTCTGCTTGTTCGAGCATATAACTTCCAAATCCTTGTCCTTGTAAACTGGGATGGACTGAGAAGAAACCGATGTACGCGTATTCTTTTTCCGATGCGATATAGATGCACGCAGCGAGCGTAGACAGCCGGTTAACGACAAAAAAATACCCGTTTGGATTCATCATGGCTGCTTCGATTTCCTGCCGGCTGGTTCGATCACCTTGAATAATCGCAGCCTCCGTTGTCCAGCCGGTTTTCCCGCGATACGCCAAATTGATCAAATCACTAATCGCTTGTGCTTGATCAATCCCGGCTTTTTCAAAGCAAAAAGTTGAGAAATCCATTCGCTGGTGTTCTATGATGCCGGGGAAAGCAATGTGACGGATTTTTAGCCGATACCCAATAACGGGCTTTTAGTGACCGCGACCAGTACAATATAGACAAACACAAACTGCGCAGCTATCCAAGCGGTGATTTTTACTTGGCGGCTTTTACCGAAGCGCATCGCCACCATACCGAGACCGATATATAGTAGCAAACCGGCAACCTTGGCAGTTAACCAGCCGTTTTGCAACGGGTTTTGCTGAATTGCTATCGCAAGCAAAATAGCGCTGGTCAACAAAACGGTATCGATGATATGCGGTAAAATCCTGACCCAACGTTGGCGTAGATTGGCCGAATCGCGCATCAACCAAATACCGCGTAAAAAAAACAGCGAATAACTCAAAATCACGCTACTGACGTGAATCATCTTCAACAATGC
>CAYQZF010000062.1:8615-11998 GCA_964421895.1 uncultured Nitrosomonas sp.
AAAACAGCGAATAACTCAAAATCACGCTACTGACGTGAATCATCTTCAACAATGCGTAACTCACGTTCAGCTCCCGGCTATCAACCAGCCATGACTTCCCGCTACTGCACCGGCGATGGTGATCAAACTAAGCAGTAGTAGAAACAGATGTTTACGTTGAATCTTAACAAATGTTTCCGGCGATACCTCTTTTTGCGCCGATGCAGCGGCTTGCCGGCGGCTGCGCGGCTCCATGACAAATAACATCACGCTAAACAATAACCAAATAAAAACCATCGTATGCATCCACCAGTATTGCCATTGCATGAACCGCTGCCAAACGCCCAATGCATACATCATATAAAAACCGCTCAAACCGACTATCAATGTATAAATACGCGCTTGCGCAGCAAAGCGCTGGCGGAAACGGGAAAAAAACGCCATAGCTTCCACAGCCGATTGCATGCGCGCCAAATTCGGCAGCAGCACAAAAGTCACCATCGCCACCCCGCCGATCCACAGCACAACACCCAGTACATGGAGCACTCGGGCAAAAACAATATCATCCATTTATTTTCTGCCTGATTAAAAATTTAGGAGTAATAAAAAACCGATCGCGTATCATATGCGGCGCGCCACGCCGCAATCAATCCGGCCGGTTTTTTATTATTTTTGTGAATCGGCGGATTACTGGGACGACTCGCCTTCCGAGGCCCATTTTTCCGCGTCTTCATAGTCGTGAAATACCGTTACATTGGCGTTGATGAACAAATTGGAAACCCATGCCCCCCACGTTTGCCATTCATCGTCGGTAACAACTGCCACCCGGTTAAATTCGCTGCCATGATCACGCATAAATTTGATTTCCTCCCACGCCACATCGACGGTGTAATCCAGCATATCTCGCCAATCGAACAAAAGATTTGCTGCGCCGCCAAAATGAGACTGATAAAGCACTTGCTGTTCAAATTCATTGTAATCAGCTAATGTGAATTCGCCGATAATCGCCACAATAATGAGATTTTCTTTTTTTTGAATCGTAATCATGGTTTCACCTCGAATGATAACAAGCCCATCATAGGGAATTAAATTGAGCGGTGCAAATTTTGCCGCTCATCATTAGAACGCGAATTCACTTTTGTGCAACAGCAGGGGCCTGCTTGATCCCTGCAATACCACTCAACAATCCGCCTAAAACGATCAATCCCATACCGGACCAAGCAACGGGAGGCATTAACTCATTCCACAATACAATACCCCAGAGACTGGCAAATAATACCGTGCTATAACCCAGCGAAGTCACTACCAGCGTGGCGCCTTTGTGATAGGCACGCGTCATCGCAAGTTGCGCCAAAGTTGCCGTTATGCCGGTACCAAGCAGCAATAACAAACCATGCCAAGTTATTGGACTAAATGCCGTGAACATTAACCACAAACCGGTAGCCAGCGTACTGATCAGGGTAAAGTAAAACACCACATGCCATTCAGATTCGCCGAGATTGCCCAGTTGTTTAACATTGATATATGCAATCGCGGCAAAAAAACCGGAAGCAATTCCCAAAAAACCTGCAAACCAATGATCTTCTGGCAGTGTCGGCCGCAGCAACAAAATGACGCCGGCAAAACCAGCGAGAATCGCGCAAATTAGCGGCCAATGTATGTGCTCTTTGAGAATCAGCATGGAAAACAGAGCGACAAAGAGTGGCCAGGTATAATTCAACGAAATCGCGGTGGCCAACGGCAATTCCGTCAAGCAGTAAAAAAACATCAGCAAGCTGATCAAACCGCTAATACCACGCCAGCAATGCATCCGCCAATGCGGTGTAGTGATCGGTAAACGATAATAACGGATGATCAGATAAGTCATCCAGACTCCAAACAGCGAGCGGTAAAATACCAATTCCGTACTGGAAAAATATACGGCGCCAAACTTGACCAGTACGCCCATGCAAGCAAACATAAAGGCTGCCACCAGCATCCACAATGAACGCACTTGCCGTTTTCCTAGTAAATCAGAATTTACAGATATGGTCTTATTACCGGGTATGCGGACCTATTTCCCGCTGCAGAAATTGATGAAAATGCTTCATACCCTCTTCCATTGGAATTTGGTATGGCCCCGTTTCATTCAAACCCTGCTCATACAAGGCCCGGCGCCCCGCTGTCATCAACCGGCAAATCTCATCATCTTCGAGCGCGGTTTCCTTATACGCCGCTTGTTCGGCTTCAACAAAATCACGTTCAAATAATGCGATTTCCTCCGGGTAATAGAATTCAACCACATTCGTACAGCTCTCAACGCCGGTTGGTAATATCGTGCTGATGATGAGCGTGTGCGGATACCATTCCAGCATGACATTGGGATAATAGAGCAACCAAATCGCACCATGCGGCGGCATTTCACCGTTGGTTTGCTGCAATACTTGTTCATGCCATTTGGCATACACCGCACTACCGGGTTTTTGCAAGCGCGCGTTGTCGATTGCCACCGTTTGAACGCTATACCAGTCGCCGAACTCCCAATCGAGTTTTTTAGTGTCGACGAAATGACTTAAACCAGGATGAAACGAATCGACATGATAATCTTCCAAATAGACTTCGATAAAAGTTTTCCAGTTACAGTTGTAGTGATCGATTTGCACGCGATCGAATTGATAGCCGGAGAAATCGAAATCCTGCAGCACACCCAGATTGGCCATGTCGTGCGCAACGTCGCGTTCGCCACTGAACAATAAGCCATTCCAGTCTTGCAGTGCCGTTTTGCTCAGATTCAAACAGGGATTCTGGTCGAAGTGCGGCGCACCCAATAACTTGCCATTCAGTGCGTACGTCCAGCGATGAATCGAACATACGATACTTTTAGTGTTGTTTCTGCCAGACAGTAAAAGGGCTTGGCGATGACGGCAAACATTGGATAGTAATTCGATGCCTTGTTCGTTACGTATCAGCACCTTGGCATTATTCATCCATTCTGGCACATAATAATCCCCCACATTGGGCACCATCACTTCATGCCCCACGTAGCCAGATCCGCGATCAAACAAAATACGCTTCTCAATTTCAAGAATTTGGGGATCTAAGTACCAGTTGACAGGAAGCTGCGTTGACATCTCCGCCAGTTGTGAAATCTCAGCCATGTTAGACATATAAAACCTTATATCTCCCAAAGAAAAAATTAGCGGCGAAAATACACGAAAAGACAAAAATTTAAAACCTATTTAAGCAAGTCGGAAACGAAAAATCGAATGCTTGGCTATAATAGCAATCTTGATAGTAAAATATCAGCAACCATTGATACGTTACGCTAACAAAAAAGTATATTGTACAAGATTGAATTATCTTATTAATCAAAAGAGAGCATCTTAATGAAATCTAAACAGCAGTTAGGAAAAAATTCATGGATA
>CAYQZF010000063.1:0-10258 GCA_964421895.1 uncultured Nitrosomonas sp.
AGCGCAGAATGGTGTATGAAACGGTGCGCAGTATGATCAATACCTTGGTGACCGACCTGATTCGGCAAAGTACAAACAATATCCGGGATGCCGCGATTGTGAATCTTGCGGATGTGCATACTGCGCCGCCTTTAATCGAATTTAGCCAGCAGATAAAAAAAGAACAGCAGGAATTGAAGAAATTTTTATTTGATAATCTGTACCGGCATTTTCGTGTCGTGCGAATGAGCAATAAAGCGCGCCACACCATTGAGCGATTGTTTACTGCTTTTAGTACGGAGGTACAGTTGCTGCCGGTTAAGTATCAGAAAAAATTCAAGCACGAAGGACACCAGGCGATCGCGGATTATATTGCGGGCATGACGGACCGGTATGCGATCAAAGAATACCAGCGCTTATTTGCTATTGCAGAAAGTTGATTGTGCAGCGATTGTTATAGTGTCCGCTGGTTTTTTTACTAGATTAACAATACACGTGATCGCTATTCACTGGTAATATTAACGGTTGAGAAAAGGTTTGATACTGGATAGGAGCAGCCTTTCAAAAGAACAATAAAATATGGGCTTTGTTAATGACAACACTAAAGAATGATACATTTCTGCGCGCATTACTGAAACAACCCGTTGATTACACACCTGTATGGCTAATGCGCCAAGCTGGTCGGTATTTGGCGGAATATAACGAGACTCGAGCGCGCGCTGGGGACTTTTTATCCTTATGCAAAAATCCTGGGTTTGCAACTGAAGTCACATTGCAACCCCTTGCTCGTTTTCCTTTGGATGCCGCCATATTGTTTTCGGATATTTTGACTATACCAGATGCCATGGGATTAGGATTATATTTTGCTCAAGGTGAAGGACCGATGTTCAAACATCCTCTGCGGGAAGAGAAGGAAATTCGCGCATTGAAAGTGCCCGATCCAGCTACGGATTTGCGTTATGTCATGGATGCGGTAGCAGAAATCCGCAAGGCATTGGACAATCGCGTGCCATTAATCGGTTTTTCCGGCAGCCCCTATACATTGGCTTGTTATATGGTGGAAGGGCGGGGCGGTACTGAATTCCGGGAAATCAAAACTATGCTGTATCAGCGCCCCGAGCTGTTGCACCATATTTTGGATGTGAATGCGCAGGCCGTGACAGCTTATCTTAATGCCCAAATTGAATCCGGTGCACAGGCCGTGATGATTTTTGATACCTGGGGCGGTTCGTTGTCGTACTCTGCTTACCAGGAGTTTTCGTTGCGCTACATGCAGCAAATTATCGCCGGACTGAAACGTGAACGCGACGGTATGCGCATTCCCTGTATCGTGTTTACCAAGGGTGGCGGGCTTTGGCTGGAAACTATCGCAGATATAGGTTGTGATGCTATCGGATTGGACTGGACCATTGATATTGGCGATGCACGGCGTCGCGTGGGTAATAAAGTGGCTTTACAAGGCAATCTGGATCCGTCGGTGCTTTTTGCATCGTCTGAAGTTATCGCAGCGGAAGTGGCGAAAATACTCGTCAGTTATGGAAACGGTAGCGGTCATGTGTTTAACTTGGGTCATGGCATTTCTCAGTTTACACCGCCAGAAAATGCGGCAGCGCTGGTAGATGCCGTGCATACTCTAAGCCGTAAATTTCATGCGTGAGTGATTGAAAAAAATTGAATCAGCGTTGCAGGTAGTTTTATGCATATATTAATTATAGAAGATGATTTGGCTATTGCTGCCAATCTATATGATTTTCTGGAATCCAGGGGGCATACCGCGGATGCTGCTGTCAATGGTGTCGCCGGACTTCATCTTGCAGTAACGCAGCGTTTTGATGCGATTTTACTGGATCTGGGTTTGCCCGGTATGAACGGTATGACGCTGTGCCGGAAATTGCGCCAGGAATCGCAGATCGATACGCCGATTCTAATGCTGACGGCACGCGATACTTTGGAAGATAAGCTGGCCGGTTTTGAGCAAGGCGCGGATGATTATCTGATCAAACCTTTTGCTCTGAAAGAAGTTGAAGCGCGTTTACTGGCAATGCATAAGCGACATATTGGCAAAGTTGCCAATCGTACTTTGGAATTTGACAAACTCTCTTTTGATCCGAAAACCCTCTCGATCCGATTTGAAAACAAGAATGTAAAGCTTCCGCCCAAATGCATCCGGTTATTGGCGCTGATGATGAGTGAACCAGGTAAGGTATTCAGCCGGGAGGAACTCGAACTGGAGGCGTGGGAGGATGTTCAGGAAACCAGCGATACGTTACGCAGTCATATGCATATTTTGCGGCGCGCGCTAACCAAGGCGGGCGGCTACGATCCTATCGAGACTGTTCATGGTCTTGGTTATTGTTTAACATCTCGTGCACAGATTTCCGATAGAACGTAGCCTACGCTACCGTGTTGCCGTTGCATTGGCAACATTTAGTATTTTTACCGTCGGTACCCTGTGTATTATCCTTTATTTCGCTTCAGATAACATTGAGGAAGCGCATATTGAACAAGTGATCAAAATGGAAATGGATCATCTTGTTCATCGTTATCAGAAACACGCCGATTTTATTTCCCAAGTCGGCTCCCATCTTAAAAGCTATGTCGTTCGTAATATGGAGGAAGAGCTTCGTCTTCCCGCCTATTTGCGCGGCCTTAATCCAGAATATCACAGGATCTACTATGGAACGGATGATTTTCACGTCCTAGTGCATGCAATCGGCGAGGTAAAGTTTGTGGTTGCCTATCGGATAACATTGCATAAGCAACGTTTGCACGAACTCAGATTGTTAATTGTTTTGTCATGGCTCGTTGTAGTTGCGATCGCTTTTTTTGTCGGTTATCTGCTCGCCAGAGTTTTAGTGCAGCAAGTGACAGATTTGGCGGAACGAGTCAACCGTTTGGCGCCCGGAGATGTCCAACTTGGACTTTTAGCGCAACAGGATATGGATGAGGAAGTCGCACAACTGGCGCGTGCACTGGATGATTACCAGAATCGCATCAAACGCATGTTACAACGTGAGCAAGAGTTTACCGCGAATATCAGCCATGAATTAAGAACGCCGATCACAACCATATTAACCAGTTGCGAATTGTTAACTGCGGATAACGACATTCCTGCCAAAGCTTATCACCGTATAAGAATGATCGAATCTGCCGCCACCCGGATGGGGGAACAATTGCAAGCATTGTTGTTTCTTGCACGCGAGCAAGCGCTTGGCGTCATCGAGACTGTTGCTGTTGCCGAGTGCGTTTACGATGCCGCAGATCCGATTTGTGCAGAAATCGCCCGGAAAAATCTCACTTTTGAAGTGTTAATTGCGCCGGATGTAGTGCTTACTGTCAATCGGCAAGCATTGCATACCGCATTGATGAATTTGATTCGCAATGCGGTGCAATACACTCAGCAAGGTTATATACGGATTGAATTTAATAATCGGCGTCTTTCCATATCCGATACTGGTATGGGGATTGAGCCAGCTTACTTGCCATTGCTGTATGAACGGTTCTTTCGTGGCTCTTCGCAAGGAGAAGGGTTAGGGATAGGACTTGCGATTGTCAAGCGAATCTGTAATCACTACGGCTGGATTATTGAAGTCGATAGCACGCCAGGAAAAGGAACAACTTTTCACATCATTTTCCCCTAAATAACCTGGTAAATAGTAAGTGTTGTCTTCACGAATTATTCACATTTCCTGTGGTAACGTTTCCTCGTGAAGGGCAATTCAGTCACGGGTTTCAGGTCTAAACAGGGTATTTTTGATCGTCACCTACTTTAATCAAGTTGTTACGTTTCATAAAGTCTCGGTTCAAGAATTAGATCTCCCAAGAATCTTATGACTTCTGGGATTGGTCGTTTTTAGTTCCGAGTTTGCAATACCCTGATTGGTGCTGAAGAAGAATTTTTCATAAACTAGAAGATACATAATTAATAAATAGGGAGTGTTGCATGACTACTATACAACCAGTAGTTTTCTTTTTTGTCGCAGGGGTTTTGGCAGGGGTCATAAAATCTGACCTGAAAATACCCGAGGCTTTGTATAAAAGCTTAAGTCTCTTTCTTTTGATCGCCATCGGTTTTAAAGGTGGAGTGTCAATGGCGAAGTACGAAATTATGGAAGTACTGCCCATCGCAGTCTCTATGGTCGTTTTAGCTGCTCTGATTCCATTAACCGCTTATCCAATTTTGCGTTTCATCGGGAAATTTACCCAAGCGGATGCAGGTGCAATCTCTGCGCACTACGGGTCAGTGAGTGCGGTAACTTTTGCCGTGGGGGTCGCCTTTTTGTCAGCTAAGAATGAGCCTTCTGAAGGTTATATGGTTCTGATCATGGCATTGATGGAAATTCCTGCATTGGTTACCGGTACTGTCTTGGCTCGTGCTGGTGCTGGTGGTGAAAAAACCCAATGGGGTAAGCTAATGCACGAAATTTTGACGGGTACCAGTCTTTATCTATTAATTGTGGGTGTCATTATCGGTTACTACGCTGGTGTGGTTAAATTGGTATCACCACTGGATAAAATGTTCATGGACCTGTTTATGGGTGTATTAGCATTCTTCCTGCTTGAAATGGGTTTGCTGGCATCGGCGCGTTTGAAAGCAGTAATAGACAAGGGTATCTTCATTGTGGCATTTGGTATTTTATTCCCGTTGACGGCCGGAATGTTCGGTGCTTATTTGGGTTGGTTGTTTGGTTTATCGGAAGGCGGTACCATGTTGTTAGCTGTTTTGTATGCTAGCTGTTCCTATATTGCTGCGCCTGCAGCTATGCGCATTGCTGTTCCGGATGCCGATCCTGCGCTATCAATCGGCGCATCTCTGGGGGTAACCTTTCCATTTAACATATTTATCGGTGTACCGATTTACTGGGAAATGTCACATTGGTTTCATGGCATCGCTGTTTAAAAAATACTGAATTAATTAACCTACTATTAATGGGAAAAAATTTATGAATAATACGATTGCAATGAGACGATTCGAGATCGTCATCGGTGTTGAACAGCTCGAACACCTGACAGATTTACTAGATAAATGCGCAGTACGGGGTTACACTGTTCTTAAAAATGCAGGCGGTCTTGGATCGCGTGGTGTTCGAGATCCGGGAGATGTTTTGCTGGAACAAGAAAATGTGATGGTTGTTCTTGCGTGCAAAGAAGATCAAGCACAGAAGATTGTTAACGAAATCAGACCAGCTCTAAAAGGATGGGGTGGTATGTGTTTAATTTCAGATTGCTTGTGGCTTGAAGGGCCAGCTGCTTCTTATTAATGGTTATTTCTTAGACTTTTATATTCACAATTTGCTGCAATACGTGCGAATGAATGAGTTTAATCATTACTCGCATTGCAGCAAACCGGAATCAGTTGCTTAAGATTGTAATAGCCATAAGGCGGATTGAGATAGTCTTATTTAATTAGATAATAATGTTTGGGCTGGCGAGATCTTTATCAACAGACCACACCGCTTTCTTCTCATACCATACACCAGCTGAGACCTTTGCAAAACTCCCTAGAGTCTTAAATTCTGATTTTTTGAAGATTGATCAGTTAATATTTCGGCGTATTCAATTTCGAAGTGCAACACCTCGCGGTGATTTGGTGTAACGCACCGTATTTTAGAAGAAAATCTCAAACGGGATTCTGAATCCAAGTACTTTTCGTGGTCGATGGTTGAGTCTATCCTGGAGAAGAAACAGGACGATGATGTGCCCACGGCGAGATTGAGGTGGCTCAGCCTGGCTATCTCGGTAGTCAAGACACATTTTATGTTGGCACCCTCAAGAGTGTGGGATGGATTTACCAGAAAACCTTCGTCGATACCTATTCCAAGTGGGTAGCAGCGAAGTTGTATACCACCAAGACGCCAATCACATCGGCTGATTTGCTCAATGACCGGGTACTGCCAGTATTCGCTGAGCAGGGTTGGGTGTCTCCGTATCTTGACCGACCGTGGCACCGAATATTGCGGCAAGCTGGAGAGTCACGATTACTAGCTCTATCTGGCACTGAACGAGATTGAACATTCCAAAACGAAAGCCAATCATCCACAAATCAACGGTATTTGCGAGCGTTTCCACAAAACCATCTTGCAAGAGTTCTATCAGGTGACATTCCGGCGCAAGATTTACCAGTCCATCGAAGAGTTACAGTACGATTTGGATGGCTGGATGGCGTACTACAATGGGGAGCACGTATTCACTGAATCACTACACTTAAGTATATAATTGCAAATTTTTTACTTAAATCATTCGCTACACTGATTTCGTGCTTGCCAATTCTATTTGGGTATCAACAATCAGATCAAATTAAGTATGCTTGCTTAGTTTCTTTTTCGATCATTTGAAATATGCTTCAAGAAAAATAATTACATCTTTTGAAGATATTGTTTAGTGAGAGATTTATGTGTGTGCAATAGTCGTCGACCAATAAGTATTCGATAGTAAACGCTTTGCCATTATTTTTTGTTCAGTGGTAATTTCACCGAGTCCTATGAAGTGCTGTCGGTTATATAAGCGCATGATTTTTCCTTCAGCCATAGTGCAGCTATCCAGTTGGCATTCAATGGTGCGGCCTTGTTGCAGCCATAATGTTGATTGATCGTCTAGCGTTACCGCCGGATAGGCTTGCAGCAGACAATCGACTGGCAATAAACACGTATCTCTTGTGATTGCATCCTTTTCTTTCAGTGCCGCTAGCGTATGTGCCTGGGATATGTCGAAGCTGTCAATCGCCGTGCGGCGCAGACTGATCAGATAGGCACCACCGCAGCCCAGTGCTTTACCGATGTCTTCCGCCAGTGTCCGGATATAGGTACCGGTGCCGCATTGGATGTTTAAGCGCAATTCATTCTGCTGCAATGAGCGGATTTGTATCCCGTAAATGGTAATTTTGCGAGCTGGTCTGGTAATGACTTCACCATTTCTAGCGTAGGCGTATAGCGGTTTTCCTTGATGTTTGAGCGCGCTGTACATGGGAGGAACTTGCAAGATGTCACCGATAAAGTTTTTTAATACTTGTTCACACTCAGAGAAAGCCGGATTAGGCACGGTTGCTGATGTTTGATTAATTTCACCTTCAGCATCGCCTGTCGTGCTGAGAAAGCCGAGCTTGAGTGTCGCTTCGTAGGTTTTATTGGCACCCAACAGCATCGATGAAAACTTGGTAGCTTCTCCGAAGCAGACCGGAAGTAATCCGGTTGCCATGGGATCCAAGGTACCGGTGTGTCCGCATTTGGTTGCGGAAAAAAGATGCTTGGCGATTTGAATGGCTTTATTGGATGAGATACCGAGGGGTTTATCCAATAATAGAACACCGTTGATATTACGTTTTTTGGGCTTGGTCAAATTTATAGAAGAATTTTTAGATGCAGCTGGAAACTTGTTCAGGTTTCCGGATCGAGATGATGAGTGGCTTTGTCTTGCGCGATCGCTTCATCGATCAATTTCGACAGCCGTACGCCGCGTTCGACCGATTCGTCAAAAACAAATTGGAGTTGCGGTGTGATTCGCAACTTCATGCGGTGTGCCAGCTGGGTGCGCAAAAAGCCTTTGGCGTGTTCCAATCCTTTTTCCACCAGAAAATTTTCTTCGGGTGTACATAGGGTGGTGTAAAAGACTTTTGCGTAGCTGTAGTCGCGAGTAACTTCCACAGCAGTGATAGTGACATGATGGCACACGCGGGGATCTTTGATTTCATTTTGTATCAAATCCGCCAGTTCCCGCTGAATTTGATCGGCAACGCGCAGTGTACGGGAAAAATCTTTCGGCATAGGCTGCTTGAGTCAGGGTGCGGATTATAGTGACCGCGCGGTCTCGACGATTTCATAAACTTCCAGTTGGTCACCTACCTGGATATCGTTGAAATTCCTAAGCGATAAACCGCATTCAAATCCTTCCCTGACTTCTTTGACATCATCCTTGAAACGCTTCAGCGAATCGAGCTCGCAGCTGTGAATGACCAGTCCGTCGCGTAATACCCTGACCAAAGAATTTCTTTTCACGAAACCGTCAAGCACATAACAGCCTGCAACCACGCCAACTTTCGGGATACGGTAAATTTCACGGATATCGATCAACCCGGTAATGCTTTCCTTACGCTCAGGCGACATCAGGCCGGAAAGCGCCGCTTTAATTTCATCGACCGCTTCGTAGATGATATTGTAGTAGCGCACATCAACACCGCTGGAGGAGATCAGTTTGCGTGCGCTGGCGTCGGCACGCACATTGAAGCCGATGATGACGGCTTTAGATGCTAGCGATAGGTTGACGTCGGATTCGATAATCGCACCCACGCCGCTATGAATGATATTGACCTTGACTTCGTCCGTTGAGATCTTCTGCAACGCATAGGCCAAAGCCTCGCAAGAGCCTTGCACGTCGGCTTTGATGATGAGGGACAACACCTTCACATCTTCTTGTTGATCGAACACGTTTTCAAGTTTTGCCGCTTGCTGCTTAGCAAGTTTCACGTCGCGGTATTTGCCTTGGCGGAACAGCGCGATTTCACGCGCTTTGCGCTCGTCATCAAGCACCAGCACGGTTTCACCGGCTTCAGGTACTTCCGATAATCCTTGAATTTCAACTGGAATAGAAGTTCCCGCCAGTTTGATTGCTTTGCCATTTTCATCATTCATGGCACGGACTTTGCCGAAAACCGCCCCTGCCAGTAACACATCGCCGCGATGCAGCGTTCCGGATTGCACCAGAATCGTTGCAACCGGCCCGCGGCCTTTGTCCAGTCGCGATTCAATTACAACGCCTTTGGCTGGTGTTTTGGCGGGGGCTTTCAATTCCAGCACTTCCGCTTGCAAAAGTATGCTTTCCAACAGAGCATCAATGCCTTGTCCGGTTTTTGCCGATACCTCGACGAACATCGTATCGCCGCCCCAGTCTTCCGGTACCACTTCGTGCGCAACCAGTTCATGCCGGATCCGCTCGGGGTTGGCCTCCGGTTTGTCAATTTTGTTCACTGCCACAATGATCGGAATCTTGGCTGCTTTAGCATGATGAATGGCTTCGATCGTCTGTGGCATGACGCCGTCATCCGCAGCCACCACAAGGATGACAATATCGGTGATTTTGGTGCCGCGTGCGCGCATGGCTGTAAAGGCTTCATGACCCGGTGTGTCGAGGAAAGTGACCATGC
Source organism: uncultured Nitrosomonas sp. (assembly GCA_964421895.1). GTDB lineage: Bacteria > Pseudomonadota > Gammaproteobacteria > Burkholderiales > Nitrosomonadaceae > Nitrosomonas. The sequence goes on from CAYQZF010000063.1 coordinate 9,116, forward strand.
CGTGATCGGTTTCCACATGATAAGCGCCGATGTGCTGGGTTATTCCGCCTGCTTCACCGCCAGCAACGCGAGTGCGGCGGATATAGTCCAGTAGTGAGGTTTTGCCGTGATCGACGTGCCCCATGACCGTGACAACTGGCGCGCGTGGAAATAATTCCGCTTCGCTGGCGGAAGCTTCGTGATCGGCAAGAAAGTTCTCGGGGTTATCGATCTCGGCATATTTTGCGATATGTCCCATTTCTTCGACCACGATCATGGCTGTATCCTGATCCAGCATTTGATTGATCGTCACCATGCTGCCCATTTTCATCAATACCTTGATGACATCGGCGGCCTTGACTGACATTTTTTGCGCCAGCGCGCTGACGGAAATGGTTTCGGGAACCATGATTTCACGTACGATCGGTTCTGTCGGAGCGGAGAATGCATGTACATTCTGTTCTTCGGCATGCGCCGGTTTGCTGTGTTTATCTCTGCGTGTACGCCAGCCTTGCTGATTATTGGAAAGATCACCACTGCGGGTCTTTACGCTACGCTTCTTGACATTCTCATCTTTCCAAACGACCTGTTGTTGCTTTGTTTGTTTTTTCTTTTTCTCGACTTTCTCTTCGGATTTTGTCGCAGGTTTATGCAAGGTTCCGTCGGTCGAAGCGGGTTGAGTATCATCCGTCCGTTGTTCAGGCTCGACTTTCTTTGCGGCTGCTGACGGTATGGCGGCTTCCGGTTCCGCTGGCGGTGCGGACTTTGTTACCGGTGGTGCAGTCTTTATTTCTGCTTGTGATTCCACTGTTTTTTTCTTGATTTCTTCTTCCGCTTCCGCTTTTTTGCGTGCTCTCTTTTGTTTGATTTCCTCGGTTTGACGCGCAATCAGTTCCGCTTGTTTTCTTGCTTCTTCGTTGCGCAGAGCTAATTGCTCTGCATCGATGACCGGTGTGGGTTCTTTGATCGCCGGAGGAATGGCATCAAGCGGTTTAGCGGTTTCTGCGAGAGTTTCAGCTTCGTCCGCCACACCGGGTTTCGCCACGACGCGTCTTTTTCTGACTTCAACCTGAATCGTTCGCGGTCTGCCTGTGCTGTCGGATTTACGGATTTCGGAAGTTTGCCGGCGCGTTAAAGTGATTTTGCTTCTGCTTTCAGTGGCGC
>CAYQZF010000063.1:10358-11991 GCA_964421895.1 uncultured Nitrosomonas sp.
ATTTCGGAAGTTTGCCGGCGCGTTAAAGTGATTTTGCTTCTGCTTTCAGTGGCGCCATGAGTTTTTCTTAGATAATCGAGTAGCTGCGCTTTATCTTGCTCTGTCAAACTGTCTTCTGCCAGTGTCTTTTTTACACCGGCAGCTTTAAGCTGTTCCAGCAAAACGGCCGGTAACAAACCCAGTTCATTAGCAAATTGTTCCACACTCATTTGAGCCATTTATAACCCTTCAACAAACAAAACGACATGCAAGACTTCAAAAATTAACGATCCCGCCGTATTACAACCGGTTACTTAAATCAAGTAAACCATGGTTCACGTGCTTTGATAATCAACTGATTCGCACGTTCAATATCGATACCAGTTATTTCGACCAGATCATCGGCGGCCAGATCGGCTAAATCGGCTTGTGTGTTAATGCCTTTTGCCGCCAGTTCGCGCACAATGTCGATATCCATCCCTTCTATGGCAAGTAAGTCCTCGGCGACATGCTCAACCTTTTCTTCATTGGCGATAGCATCCGTCAGCAGCGCATTGCGTGCGCGATTACGTATTTCATTGACGGTTTCTTCGTCCAGTGACTCGATTTCCAGCATCTCATTCAAAGGTACATAAGCCACTTCTTCCAGCGTGACGAAGCCTTCCTGCACGAGAATTTCTGCGATTTCTTCATCGACGTCGAGTTTCTGCATAAAGTGCTGGCAGATTTGTGATGTTTCCTGTTCATGCTTAGCTTTGGATTCATCCACTGTCATGATGTTGAGTTCCCAACCGGTCAATTCGGAGGCCAAACGCACATTCTGTCCGCCGCGGCCAATGGCTTGGGCGAGATTATCATCATCGACTACGATGTCCATACTATGTTTTTCTTCATCGACCATGATGCTGCTGATTTCTGCAGGCGCCAGTGCATTGATGATAAAAGTCGCAGGATCCTCCGCCCACAACACGATATCCACACGCTCTCCAGCCAGTTCACTGATAACTGCCTGAACTCTCGAACCGCGCATGCCCACGCAAGTGCCGATCGGATCGATACGCTGATCGTTAGATTTGACGGCAATCTTGGCGCGTGACCCAGGGTCTCGCGCTGCCGCTTTGATCTCCAGCAGACCTTCTTCAATTTCCGGTACTTCCAGCTCAAACAATTTCATCAGAAATTCAGGGGAAATACGGGAAAGTTTTAGCTGCGGACCTCTGGCGGCGCGATCCACCTTATGGAGATAAGCTCGCACCCGGTCACCGACACGTAAATTTTCTTTCGGTATCATCTGGTCACGCGGAAGCTCGGCTTCGATTTTTCCGGATTCGATGATAGCATTGCCGCGCTCCATGCGTTTAATCGTGCCAGTAATTAAATAATCTCCGCGTTCCAGGAAATCATTCAATGTTTGTTCACGTTCGGCATCGCGGATTTTTTGGAAAATGACTTGTTTTGCCGCTTGCGCTCCGATACGTCCGAATTCAATGGGTTCCAGCGGTTTCTCGAGATAATCGCCAAGCTTAATCTGTGCATCGGTTTTTGCCGCTTCGCTTAAGGCAATCTGGCATGCAGGATCTTCTATAGCGTTATCTTCAACAACCAGCCAGCGGCGAAAGGATTGGTGATCTCCTGTGACTCTGTCAATAGAAAC
>CAYQZF010000064.1:0-11947 GCA_964421895.1 uncultured Nitrosomonas sp.
GCGAATCACTTCGTTGCGCGGTACTCGCTCCCTCGCCTATCTTGTTGATATGTCTTGGTTGCTGTGTTCCGTGCGCCTTGTGCTTCATCTCGTCCGCCGAATTAATCGGCGTTTTCTAACGGAATGGATAAAATCCGTTGTCCGGTCACGTCATGCTTGCCTTAAGCTGCCATCAAAACACCAAGCAGTTTCGACCATGATATTTACTCGCTCATTCTGCTGAATTCGTTTTCCAGTTGTTGTGTAATCCGCTCCAGCAGAAGAGGAATCTCGTTCATTAGTGATTCGGCACCAGACCAATTATCATCGATACCCGCCTTTTCAAGCGCTTCACATAAATCAGCAAACCCCGAAGCGCCAATCGTTCTGGCGGATGATTTCAATTTGTGACCCAAGCGGCCTAGCGTCAATAAATCTTTACCGGCTTGCGCCGTTTTCATTTTCACTAGCGTGTCAGTGGCTACTTCAATGAATTTGAGACCGAATTTACGCACCAGTTCCGAATTGTTATGAAACATCCGGCGCATGACGGCAATATCAACCGGCGATGATTCATCTGGAAATGATCCATTTTCCACTTCGGCAATCACTTCGTTTCATACTCCGATTTTTAAACAACGATCGATCCAACGGCTGGTCAGCTTCTCTTGTACGGTATTCTGGCGTAAGCGCATTGCCAATCCAGGGAAATCGACTTGATCCAATGGTTGATCTTGATTGTAGCAAGAGAACACATAAGTAATCTTGCCGGTTTCCGGATCTTCATGCGGTTGCAAGCATTGCGCGCAAATCTCCTTCATCATGCACTGCATCGGTGAGTTGATCGAGCCGATGGCAAAATGATCCGCTTTCAGATACGGCTTCAACTGATTGTGGCGCGCCACCCCGACAGCTGCCATCATGCGATCGGAACCGATGGCAATGATATGCCCAGCATCCGCCAGCGCAACCGGCTGTTCACCCAACTCACCGCTGGCATAAGCCACCATGGCTTGCACGATGTTTCCGGTAAAACTTTTATCTTGCGGGCGGGTAGGTGTGAATCCGGGCGCTTCGTCGCAGCACCACACCACTATATCCGCGGCTGCTTCAATTTCAGCCACTTTATAGCGATCCACCAGTTTTTTATAACCGGCGAAATACAGTACTTTGGATCCAGCCGCCCGCGCAGCGGCGCCGATGGAGAACAACACGGCATTACCCAAGCCGCCGCCGACCAACACCACGGTTTCATTAGATGGAATTTCAGTCGGAGTTCCGGTGGGTCCCATCAAAATGACCGGTTCACCGGGTTTTAGCGTAGCGCATAGATTGGAAGAGCCGCCCATCTCCAGCACGATCAGCGAAACCAAACCTTGTTTGAGATCCACCGATGCGCCGGTCAGCGCCAGGCCTTCCATCGCCAGACGAGTATCATTACTGATCGGGGCATGCGTGGCAAAATTCTGGAAGCGGTAAAACTGACCGGGTTGGAAATGTTCCGCTGCCATGGGAGCATGAACGACCACTTCGATAATGTTAGGCGCCAGTCTTTCCACTTTATGCACGACCGGCCGCAATTGCCGGTTCAGCCCAGAAAAAAACTGCTGCGTAGATTCACTTGATGCCGGTTTAACCCGCTCCAGCACGCGGCTGACTACTGGATAGCCTTGTTTCGCACTGGACATGGCTTTGACCACGTTACCCGAGAACGAAGGATGCAAATCGCCAAAGAAACTGATGAAACGGCCGTCTTGCGCATCCTTGTAGCGGCTTAACAGGACTGCCGGATAATCCGGCTTGGGATTGGCGTACGCGGGTTTAACCGGATTGCCTTCCTCATCGCAGGCATTGAAATAACGGCCGTCGAGTTGATAGGTTTTGTCATCTTCGCGCGCCAGCACGGTATTCGGTTGCGTCCCGGCTGCCACCAGCAAGGCGCGCGCCGCCAATTGCACCTCGCCGGCATCGTGCCATTCTCCTGCTTCGTCGCGTTTTTGCACAGCAAAACGTACCGATTGCGTATGCCCCCAAACATCGACATCAACGCGCACCGGCGTCATGCCTTCGGCGAACCAAATGCCTTCCTCTAGCGCTTTTTCAACTTCCTCATGATTCAATGTATAAGAAGGACTGTCGATCAAGCGCTTGCGATAGGCAATCGTTGCCCCTCCCCAGGATTGCAGCAAACCGATGATATTCGCCGTCCGTTTCTCCTGTTCCGCAGCCTGACGCTCAGCACGGATGGTACGTGCGTGATTTAAAAATTCATCGGCAATAGCTTTCTCTTCCTCGTCCCAAATCGCCCGGATTGCGGCTTCGCTTTGCACGACCGTAAGAATCTCATAGCGCTTCAGGAATTTTTCTACTTGCACCGGATAATATGCCAATGCTTCCGTTGCCGTATCGATGGCGGTCAAGCCACCGCCAATCACCACCACCGGCAAACGCAACTGCATGTTGGCGATCGAATCGCTTTGCGCAGCGCCCGTCAACTGCAATCCCATCAAGAAATCCGATGCCGCACGCACGCCACGCGCCAAGCCGTTCGGCATGTTGAGCACCGTGGGACGTCCGGCACCCGCCGCCAGCGCGACGTGATCGAATCCCAGCGCGAATGCGTCGTCAGTGGTCAAGGTACCGCCGAAACGTACACCGCCGAACAAGGAAAATTCTTCTCTGCGCTCGAGCAGCAAGCGAATCAGCTTCAAAAAGTTTTTATTCCAGCGCACTGTAATGCCGTACTCAGCGACGCCGCCAAAACCGCCCGGCATGCGCTCGTCCAGATTTTCTTCCAAGAAGCTGGCGGCACGGATTGCCTTGAACGGCACGCGCTCGCCGCGCGCATCAACCCCGGAAATATCCTCCGGCAACGGTTCAATCTTGAGACCGTCGATTCCGACCACGGTATGTCCTTCGTTCATTAGATGATGCGCCAGTGTATATCCGGCCGGTCCCATACCAACTACCAGAACCTTGCGCCCGGATGCCGCTTTCGGTACCGGACGGCGCAGGTTCAGCGGATTCCAGCGTGTCAACAGGCTATAAATCTCAAAACCCCACGACAGCGCCAGCACATCCTTCAGCGTGCGGGTTTCGGCTTGTGGAATATCGACCGGATCCTGTTTCTGATAAATGCACGATTTCATACAGTCGTTGCAAATACGATGACCGGTACCGGCGCACATCGGATTGTCCAGCACGATCATCGCCAGACTGCCTACCGCAACGCCTTGCGTTTTCAGCTTATGAAACTCGGAAATGCGCTCTTCCAGCGGACAACCCGCCAGCAATGCACCCAACTCGCTTTTCTTGAAGGTTACCGGTTCGTCCGGAGTTTTTGGTTTTTGTTTAAAACCTTTCGAGCAGGAATCCTTGCCTTGCTCGTGGCACCAAATGCAATAATTAGCTTCGTCGAGCGCACCCATCAGATCGGTACCTTCATCGGTCAAGGCGAAACCGTTGCGTTCGCGCAAATGATCAAGGCTGTGCAGCGGATAACCTGCCGATTCGTCCGTGTGCAATGACAACAAGTGCTGAAAATCCAGTTTGGCGGGCGTCTTGAATAGAATGCCCTGCTGCGTATGCTGCTGGCCTGCTGGTGTACGCAAAGCCCAGGCGGCATAGTGCAGCGCCTTGGTCAAACGGGTTTCGTTCTCAGCTTCCGCATCCATCCATTGGGTGACTTTAGTCGCAAAAACAAGTTCCGAGAAATCGGCGCCAAATTCTTTTTCCAGCTCTTTTTCCAGCGCCAAACCATCAATGGTTGCCAATTCTTCGTCACTCACTTTTCCTTTGGCGCGGCGTTGCACAAATTGCCGTTTGCAAAAATAAAGCGGCGCCAGTTCGTGATGCTTCGCAGCTAATTGCTGAACTTCCGCTTCGATATTGAAAAGCCGGGCAATGAAATCTTCCAGCCAAGGCGCGATCTCGATCAACAACGCAGATTCGTCTTTGGGCAGCAAATCGTCAGGATGCGTGCGCGCTAGTTCGAGTTTTTTATATAACGCCTCATCTCCGGTACGAAGGAAATCCAAAAATACTTGATCCAATTTAACCAAACTGCTGCGGCGGTAAAAATCGGCAATCGTAAAGTTGAAGTTAAAATTTGCTGAAGCTGTCATCGTTTCCTGTTGCGTATGCAACGTCGCATCCATTTTTTCCATAATCTCAATAATTCAATCTCTTATTATTTCATTCCAAACGTCAGTTAACAGGCCGTTATTGGTTTCTTCATAACCCGATAACCAATCAAAAACCCTTGGGATTCATTACTTTTCAAGCTTTACTGCCACTGCGCAATCCGTTCTGTTCGATTCTAGATATAAAAAAATACCCGGAGAAACACATCCCTATGCGCATGAGGTCATGCGCACCATACATCCGGCGCTGATTGCGTAATCAATCGCTGAGAACCGTATTTTAGGTTGATAAAAAAATCGATTTGTTAGCATTCAAAGTTAACAAATGATCAAAAAGTTTAAGCACAAGCTTGTCATCATCGATTTCCAATAGACGCATGTCACTTGTCTGCGCCGGCCATAGAGCCCTTCACACCCGATCCCGGCATCCGCCATTTCAAAAGCGTACTGACCAATCGCTCAGGGTCGATAGGCTTTGCCAAAAAATCATTCATGCCGGCATTCTGGCATAAATCTTTGTGGTGTTGATCGGTATTGGCTGTAACAGCGATGATCGGCGTATCCGACCATTGCGGATTGGCGCGAATCAATCGCGCTGCTTCCAAGCCATCCATAACCGGCATTTGAATGTCCATTAATACACAATCAAATGATGATTGATTCAACATTTCAAGTGCTTCCTTGCCGTGATTGGCGATAGCTACGGTAGCGCCGTAGTATTCCAGCAGACCTTTAGCAACTTGCTGGTTTAGTTCATTATCTTCCACAACCAGGACAGTAAATCCTTTTAGTTTCCGATCCTGCTCTTTTATTAGAGTCATACTGTTAGTCTGATTTAATATTTTTGATACTTTCGTGCCGGGCATATAACGGCTAGCATTTTACCTGTATCCGTGAGTTTAATCGCATACTTAACGGATTTAACGAAGCAAGTAAATACAAATACAATGCATCACAATAACGATGCTTTTAGAACCCTCCAGAGTATACTCACGGCGATATTAAATACCACCCCCAGCCTTGTTTCCGGCTAAGTCATGGTAATTTTCATCCATCTGCGCCGGTTTATGCTGCTCCCCAGCAGGCAAAATCATTCCTGCAGCCACCGTATTATTAGTGCTTTCATCAATGACAATAAAACAGCCGGTGGCGCGGTTGCGCGCATAGTCGTCGCAAATCAGCGGTTGTTGCACTTTCAGGCCGACGCGCGCGATGTCGTTCATTTTTAGCGTACTCACCGCTTCTTGCGCCAGTGTATTGACGTCAATTCGGTAATTGATCCGGCCGATGGCGGCTTTAACAACGCGCGTGGTCTGTTTAATCAGGTATTTCCGGTTCAGATCGAGCGGCTGCTCGGAAAGCCAGCACAACATTGCTTCAAACGTTTTGGTAACCTGCGGGTTATCGTCCGCCTTCACCAGCATATCGCCGCGCGAAATATCCAGATGATCTTCAATGGTCAACGTGACTGATTGCGGCGCAAAGGCTTCGGCAACCGGCCCTTCGTAGACGAGAATTTCCTTGATGCGCGAACTCAGGCCCGACGGCAACACGGTAACAGCATCGCCCGTCCGCACCGAGCCCGATTCAATCCGTCCCATATAACCGCGGAAATCATGCAGTTCCTTCGTTTGCGGGCGGCACACCCATTGCACGGGAAAACGGAAATCCTCCCGATTGATGTCATCTTCGATGGATACCGTTTCGAGCAAATCCATCAGTGTGGAGCCTTTGTACCAATCCAGATGATCGCCGCGTTCCACCACCATGTCGCCATTCAGCGCCGACATCGGGATATAGACGATATTTTGCAGCTTGAGCTTGCCGGAGAAGGCATTGAAGTCACTGCAAATTTTTTCGAAAACCGCTTGTGAATAATCCACCAGATCCATTTTATTGATCGCCACCACCAGATGCGGAATTCCGACCAAGCTGGCCAGATAAGTATGACGCCGCGATTGGATCAGCACGCCTTTGCGCGCATCGATCAGGATAATCGCCAGGTTCGCAGTCGACGCGCCGGTGACCATATTGCGTGTATATTGTTCGTGCCCCGGTGTATCGGCGATGATGAATTTGCGTTTCGGCGTAGCGAAATAGCGGTAGGCGACATCGATGGTGATCCCCTGTTCCCGCTCGGCTTGCAGTCCGTCGGTCAATAATGACAAATCGACGCCTTCCGCGCCGCGTTTACGCGTTGTATTGGTAATCGATGTGAGCTGATCTTCAAAAATAGACTTGGAGTCGTGCAATAAACGGCCGATCAATGTGCTTTTGCCGTCATCGACGCTACCGGCGGTAATAAAGCGCAACAGCCCGGTTTGATCAAGTGAGATTTTTTCAATCGCCGACATTTAAGAACCTTCTGGAAATGGGTGATACCATGAAAAATTATTAAGAATTGATTGATCCGCAGCTGGACAGTTTAGATTAGTCAACGCGCGCTGACGCAACTGCTTTTTAGAAATAACCCTCTTTCTTGCGCAATTCCATCGATGCTTCCGATGTCTGATCGTCCATACGCGTCGCACCGCGCTCGGTAATCCGCGTCATCGCAGTTTCTGCAATGATCGCCTCGACAGTCGCCGCATCCGATTCCACCGGACAGGTGCAGCTCATATCGCCTACGGTGCGGAAACGCACCGTAATATGCTCGACTTTTTCTCCCGCCTGCGGCTGCACCAGATGAGAAACCGGCAACAAACCGGCGGCGCGGCGGATCACCTCACGCTGGTGAGCAAAATAAATTTCCGGCACTTTCAGTTTCTCGCGCGCGATATATTCCCAAACATCCAGTTCCGTCCAGTTGCTGATCGGAAATACGCGGATATTCTCACCGGGATGCGTGCGGGTGTTATAAATATCCCATAATTCCGGACGCTGATTTTTGGGATCCCATTGCCCGAACTCGTCACGAAAGGAAAAAATACGCTCCTTGGCACGGGCTTTTTCTTCGTCGCGACGCGCCCCGCCGATGCAAGCATCGAATTTAAACTCCTCAATCGCATCCAGCAGCGTCACCGATTGAAACGCATTACGGCTTTGCGTTTCGGAACGCAGCACCACGCGGCCTTTCTTGATCGAATCCTCCATGCTGCGCACGATCAGCCGTTCGCCCAATTCTTTTGCGCGCTGGTCGCGAAACGCGATGACTTCCGGGAAATTGTGTTCGGTATCGATATGCATCAGCGGAAAGGGAAAGCGGCCGGGGCGAAAAGCCTTTTCAGCCAAGCGCAATAAAACAATCGAATCCTTGCCGCCGGAAAACAGCAAAACGGGATTCGCGCATTCCGCCGCCACTTCACGCATGATATGGATGGCTTCGCTTTCCAGCGCATCCAAATGGGTAAAGGGATGGTTACTCATATTACTTTTGATATACAGTTAAATTTATGCCGGACTAATCGGGATGATTTGCAGCAAAAGCGCATCCCAATGAATTGCGAATGTTATTTTATGGGTACAACCTTACTGGTATGTAATCCACATTCTTTGGTTTCTGGAGTTTCCCACCACCAGCGCCCGGAGCGGATATCTTCCCCCGGTGTGATGGCACGGGTGCAAGGCGCGCAGCCGATGCTAGGATAAAATTTGTCATGCAGCTTGTTATATGGCACATCATAGTGCTTGAGATATTCCCAGACCTCCGCATTCGACCAATCCAGCAATGGGTTCACTTTCTGCATGCGATTGTCCATATCATAAGCCGACACCTTCAAATTCGAGCGCGTCGATGCTTGTTCGCTTCTCATGCCAGTTATCCAAGCGCGTTTACCCTGTAAGGCACGGCGCAACGGCTCGACTTTGCGGATATGGCAGCAAGCTTTGCGCAACTCGATACTGTCATAAAAGCCGTTAACGCCGTATTCGGCGACATAGGCTTCAACCTGTTTCACATTGGGAAAATAGATACGCAGCGGCGTCTTGTAATGCTCCCGCACGATTTGCATCAAATCATAGGTCTCTTGCGGCAAGCGCCCGGTATCCAGGCTGAACATTTCAATCGCGAGCTGGTGACGATCGATGATATCGGTCAACACCATATCCTCGGCGCCCAAGCTGTTGGCAAATGCAACCGGCGAAAAGTCACGAATGGTTTCGGTCAAAACCACAACAACCTGCGCTATTTTTTGCTGCACGTCGCTCATTGACTGCTTTCCGCCCGACTTCCTTTGCGTTGCACACGGCGGAATAGCGGCAGTTTCGGATCAAAAGAAATTTGATACACCTCGGAAAAATCATTCAATCCTTTTAAGGCATCTTCAATTTTCCGGTCCGGGCGCGGCGCAAAAGCGTCAAAGCCGACACGCTGCATATAGAACAACTGATCGCGCAACACATCGCCAATCGCGCGCAATTCTCCGGTATAACCCAGTCGCGCGCGCAGATTGAAAGCAATCGAATAACCGCGGCCATCGGAAAATTTAGGAAAATCCACTGCAATCACGGCGAATTTTTTTATGTCCTCTTTCAATGCTTCGGGACGCTCATCGCTCGCCAGCCACACGCCGATTTCCTTGCGTTGCTGTAATGCGTCGCGTTGCGCTAACCACACTTTCAACGGAACGATCACTTTACCTGCCGCGACATGAATGCTTTCGGCCATCTCATTTTCTTGCAATCGCAGCACTGTCCAATCATCCGAAACAATGGTTTTATTCTTGATAATCATATGCTAATCAGAACCTCGGTGAGAAATACGGCACATCATACTGCGCCGGCACCACACTGTGTTTGTCGGCAACTTCTTCTTCCTGTGCATTGAAATCAGCCGCATACACATGATCCTTGAACGGCGTATGGCCGATGCGGCGCACGGTATCGATAAAACGTTCCGCTTCATTGCGTTCACGCAAGTAGACTTGCACCAGCCGTTCGATCACTTCCGGAACTTGATGGAAAGTAAAGGACGGACCGATAATTTTGCTGATCGAACTATCGTTACCCTCCGCACCGCCGATCGATACCTGATACCACTCGTCGTGATCTTTCTTTTCCACGCCGGTGATGCCGATATTGCCGATATGATGCTGCCCGCAGGCATTCACACAACCGGAGATGTTCAGCGTAATTTCTCCGATATCATATTGATAATCCAAATCTTCGAAACGTTCGGCGATCAGTTTAGCCAAAGGAATCGAACGTGCATTGGCCAAAGTGCAAAACTCCGCGCCCGGACAACTGATAATGTCTGTCAGCATACCGATATTCGGGGTGGTTAATTCTTGCACCGAGGCTTCCTGCCATAAACTGACCAAGTCTTTTTGCCGCACGTCCGCCAGCACCAAATTTTGTTTATGCGTGATGCGCAATTCGCCGAAGCTGTAGCGATCCGCCAGATCCGCAACAAAATCCATTTGCTCGGCCGTCGCATCGCCGGGTGCATTGCCTGGTTTTTTCAAGGACAGAACGACAATCGCGTAACCGGGAACCCGGTGCGGTCTCACGTTGCGTTGCAACCAATGCGAGAATGAACGACTATCGACCTTGAATTCATTCAACTTCGAATCGTGATCGGGCAGCGTTTCATACGCGGGATCGGTAAAGAACGACGCGACACGATCGACTTCCTCTCTGGTCAATGTACCCGGACCATCCTTCAAATCCGCCCAATCGGCTTCCACCTGGCGTTTGAATTCATCAATTCCCAGCGTTTTAACCAGAATCTTGATGCGCGCTTTGTATTTGTTGTCGCGGCGGCCATATTGGTTATACACCCGCAGAATCGATTCCACATACGTCAAAATATGCTGCCAGGGCACAAATTCACAGATTTCAGTACCGATAATCGGTGTGCGTCCCAAGCCGCCGCCAACCAGCACGCGAAAACCAACCTCGCCTTGTGCATTTTTCGTCACCGCCAAACCGATGTCATGGGCATAAATCGCTGCGCGATCTTCCCGCCCGCCGCTGATGGCGATTTTGAATTTACGCGGCAAAAAGGCAAATTCCGGATGGAATGTGCTCCATTGGCGTAGAATCTCAGCATACGGGCGCGGATCGACCACTTCATCTTGCGCCACGCCCATAAATTCATCCGAAGTGATGTTGCGCACACAATTGCCGGAAGTCTGAATAGCATGCATCTGCACTGAAGCCAGATCGGCGAGAATGTCCGGTGTATCCTGCAACTTGAGCCAATTGAATTGAATGTTCTGGCGTGTCGTAAAATGACCGTAGCCGCGATCGTATTTGCGTGCGATATGTGCAAACATACGCATCTGCTGCGAAGATATCAGGCCGTACGGCACCGCAATCCGCAACATATAGCCATGGATTTGCATATACAAGCCATTTTGCAATCGCAATGGCATAAATTCTTCCTCGGTCAATTCTCCGGAAAGACGACGGCGCACCTGATCGCTGTACTGTTTGACACGTTCATCCACAATTTGCTGATCATATTCATCGTAGCGATACATTGTTGATTTCCTCGCTTAGTAGTTCAAAGACGCTCAGTTAAATAACCTCAAGACTCCGTTGGCGTGTAATGCTTTGACACTGGCAGCAGCAGCGCGGCATCCAATGGAAATTTGGCGCCATATTTCAGGATATGGTTCACATCGTCATCTTCATCATGCCTGAGTGCCATGCCGATATAAGCATGCTCGCCGCTTTCCCCGACCACGATACCAATCCGTCCACCGCAACCATTAAACCATGTCACTTGTTTCGGCTTATTCTCAATATTTGTACTCATTAATTAATCAATCCTTGTTTCAGTAAATGGGAAATTGCCGGAACCCGCTATAGATCGGCAACCCGCCACACCAGCCGCTCAGTTTTTATTCTGGCGCACAGAACAGCTCCCTGCTTATTAATTTTTTTGAACACACCGCAATCGTATTGACCAGTCACCGCCGGCATTTACTGCCTTTGAATACATAGCCACTATTTTTAAGCTTGGCGTAATTTGTTATTTTATCAAAAAACCTAAGTGCAATCGCTTGTAACTTGCCACGACAATCAACCCAAGCATGTGTGCTGATCAAAGAACCTGACAGAATAAATCTTGCAACCGTATTTTTCCTTTTTAACTGCCCGGCATATTAACAATACCTATTTATAAATCAAAATAATATTATATTAGATAGATATAATCATTTTTTATTAGCAGGTATAACCCATGAAACTTCAGCAACTTCGCTATTTGTGCGAAACCGCCAATCAAGATATGAATTTATCCAGAGCGGCCAAAAATTTGCACACCTCTCAACCCGCCATCAGTAAGCAAATCCAATTGCTCGAAGAAGAATTGGGTGTCGATATCTTTCTGCGCAATGGCAAACGGATTGTAAAAATAACTCCGCCCGGGCAATTGATTATACAAACCGCAGTCAGAATGCTGCGCGATGCCGATAATCTCAAAAGAATCGCCCAGGAATTCACCAACGAAGCTGGCGGCACGCTGACCATCGCAACCACTCATACGCAAGCGCGTTATTCATTACCCCCGGTAATTAAATGCTTTACCGCGCGCTACCCTAAAGTAAAACTCATTTTACGGCAAGGTAATCCAACACAGATCGCTACCTTGGTTTCTTCGGGAGAAGCGGATATCGGTATCGCTACCGAAGCGCTGGAACAATATCCCGAACTTGTCATGTTGCCCTGTTATCAATGGAACCGGTGCATCATCGTTCCGCCCAAGCACCCGCTATTGAAATTAAAAAAACTCACGTTGGAAGCGATCAATCAGTACCCCATCATCACTTACGATTTCGCTTTCACCGGCCGTACAAAAATCAATCAGGCATTCGCAAGCCGGGGGCTGGAACCCAATGTGGTACTCACCGCAATCGATTCTGACGTAATCAAAACCTACG
>CAYQZF010000065.1:0-5062 GCA_964421895.1 uncultured Nitrosomonas sp.
TTTTGGTTATCCCGCATTTCGCGGGCAGCAAGCGGAAGTGATCGGACATATTGCCAACGGCGGCGATTGTTTGGTGCTGATGCCGACAGGCGGCGGCAAGTCGCTGTGCTATCAAATCCCGGCTTTATTGCGTGATGGCGTTGCTATCGTCGTATCTCCGCTGATTGCTTTAATGCAGAATCAGGTGGCGGCGTTGCATGAAATCGGGGTGCGTGCGGCGGTGCTGAATTCCTCGCTATCGTTGCAGGAAGCGGCAGAAGTCGAGCAAAAGCTTCTGGCGGGTGACTATGATTTGCTGTATGTCGCGCCGGAACGGTTGTTGACGGCGCGCTTTTTAAGCCTTATTTCACGCATCTCCATCGCCTTGTTTGCCATCGATGAAGCGCATTGTGTTTCGCAGTGGGGACATGATTTCCGTCCGGAGTACATACAATTATCGGTTTTGCACGAGCGTTTCCCGCAAGTGCCGCGTATTGCGCTGACGGCTACGGCGGATATGGATACCCGCAAGGAAATTATCGAACGGCTGGGGCTGGATGAGGCCAGGATATTCGTGTCCAGTTTTGACCGGCCCAATATCCGCTATCAAATCATCGATAAAACCAATAGCCGGACACAATTGTTGACCTTCCTGCGGACGGAACACCCCGGCGATGCCGGTATCGTGTACTGCTTGTCGCGTAAAAAAGTCGAGGAAACGGCAGCATGGTTGACCGGACAGGGTTTGCGCGCGATTGCCTACCACGCCGGTATGAGCATGCAGGAACGCAGCCTGAATCAGGAAAGGTTTTTGCGCGAGGATGGCATCATCATGGTTGCCACCATCGCCTTCGGCATGGGAATCGATAAGCCCGATGTGCGTTTTGTCGCGCATCTCGATTTGCCGCGCAGCATTGAAGGTTATTATCAGGAAACTGGCCGCGCCGGGCGTGACGGGCAGGCGGCTAGCGCTTGGATGGTGTACGGTCTCGGCGATGTCATTCAACAGCGACGCATGATCGAGGAATCGGAAGCGCAGCCTAAATTCAAACAAGCCGCCGCGCGCAAACTGGAAGCCATGTTGTCGTTGTGCGAGACAACCATCTGCCGCCGCTTGCGCATTTTGCGTTATTTTGGTGAAACCGTGAACGATGCCGAAGCGTGCGGTAATTGCGATGTCTGCCTGAATCCGCCGCAAGTCTGGGATGCCACCGTGGAAGTGCAAAAAGCACTATCGTGCGTTTATCGCAGCGGCCAGACTTTCGGCGCGGGCCATTTGATCGATATTTTGCGCGGTAATCAAACGGAGCGGGTGAAGGAGTGGCATCATGACCGGCTCAGCACTTTCGGCATTGGCAAAGAATTGCCAGAAAGCGCTTGGCGTGCGGTATTCCGCCAGATCGTCGCGCTCGGTTTTCTGACAGTAGATAGCGAAAGTCATGGTGCATTGCATCTGACCGAAGCGAGCCGCGCCGTATTGAAGGGACAGCAAACGATACAATTACGGCGGCAAACCAAACAAGCGCAAGTATCCGGAAAACAGATCAGCGCCGATGTCGCGCTGCTGGATGAGACCGAACGGTATCTGTGGGAGCAACTGCGCAACTGGCGGGCGAAAATGGCTAAGGAACACGGTGTCCCGGCGTATGTGATTTTTCACGATGCCACTTTGCGCGAACTGGCGCGCCAATGTCCGAAAACGGAAGATGAATTGCGTCAGGTGACGGGTATCGGTGCGCGTAAGTTTGATAAATATGGCGACTATCTGATTGAAATTCTACGTAATTGTGAGTCAAGAGTAGGGTAGTAAACTACTTGTTTGAATATTTGGAGTTCTGTTATATACTCGAATCCCTAATTAAATTTGGGTATTTTAAAGAGAAAGGAACGATTAGAATCATGAAAAAATCAATTTTTGCTGCAACTTTATTAGTTTTCTTAGCCGCTTGTTCAAACGCCAACATGGGTGATCCCAATGCATCAAATGCCGATTGTAAGTTTGGCGTAGGCGGTAATGGTGAATGCCTCAAAGAAGGACAAGATCCACGGCCTTATGGTGGTACCAGCAAACCTGGACACTAATCCTCAAAGTATCAAAGTATCGAAAAAACCGTCCGAAGTGGCGGTTTTTTTATGGCTGTGAAAAAGAATGCACATCACTCACTGGATACAGATAGATCAAATTTGCTTGTAAAATTGCTCCCAAACGGGAAGTGATTTTTTCATGTCAGGTACTGTTATGATTTTCAGGATCCTTGACTGTAATTTTGCTGGGTTAGGTTGTACTGCTCAGGTATCTGCAGGTGGTGTCTCAATGAATTTTGCGGCCGGTTCAACCGGCGTATGCGGGAGATCGAAGTTACCGCTACGCTTTCACAATACTTGCTCAATGCACACTCAGATCAAACTGAATATAGTTTTTGTGGTTGTATCAAGATTTTACCAGCTGGTCAAAGGAGTTTCTGGAAGCCGGGAAGAAGCGATTGGACGGAGTGAAGCCGTATGATGCTTGGGCGCTCATCATATTTTTCAGAGTATCCATTCATGAATTTCTATTACTCCGTATGTCCCGCAATTGCAAAACAACAGTAATTACCCTTTTTGACGATGCACTCCTTATGATGGATGTCGGTTTTTAATAAAGCGGATAAGAAACTCAGATCGAGTGCGCAAAATTCTTGGCGCACTTCGGCGATTTGATAAAAAATGCAATTGTTGGCGATAATCTCGGCGGAATTCTCTGAGTCCTGTCTTATGCGGGCATCATAGCCCAGTTCGGACATAATTGCCGCCGCTTCACGAAGTTTATCGGCCGGTGATAGCTGTTTCGCCATACGATGTTCGAACTCTCCCGCCATTTGCTCTCCCAGTGATTGCAAGCAAGCTTGCAGTTCCTGTTCGCCCAGTTTTTTGTCAACCCAGGAAAGCAGCAACTTTGCAATGAATGAATAGCGTCTTTGAAAAAGCTCCAAACCGCCCGGTGAAAGCGAGTAAATTTTACTGGGCCTGCCGCCAGTGCTTTCTCGTTGGGTGCTTTGGATCAAACCGCTGTTTCCCAGGCTTGCTAGATGCTGATTAACCGCATTGCGGGAAATAGACAATAGTTGTGACAATTCATCTACAGTGAGTCCGTCGCGGTGACGGAGCAAAGCCGTGACTAACAATTGCTGACTCTGGCCTAGAAAGGATAATGATGACATTTTAACTATCTGAAATGGTTAATCTAGTCAGTTTTGACATATTTGTATTGCAAAAGTTATAAAATCTGAAGTAAAGTAGAAGTCCGGACATTATAAGTAAAGGAGGAGTGAATGCTTACATATTTAGTCATTGTTTTAGCAATCGCGGCTGTCGGTGGTGTCGTATTGGCTCTGAAAGTGTTTGCCGGGCAGTTGGCGCCATGGTCTTTGTCGATTGTTCATGCGTTGCTGGGGGCATCAGGGTTGGTCATGTTGATTATGCTGATCCTGGAAGGTTCAGGAGATTCGCGCCTGACCGCTGCATTGGGTTTGCTAGTTGTGGCGGCGTTGGGTGGATTCTATCTGGCATCGATTCATATGAAAAATAGCGTTGCACCCAAAAATGTTGTGTTGATCCATGCAGGTGTGGCGGTAGCCGGCTTTCTAACATTATTGAGTCTGTTTTTTTAGTTAATAAGGAAAAAATTCATGAAACACCCTATCCATCCGATGCTGGTTCATTTCCCGGTAGCAACCTGGTTTCTTGCCACGCTCGCAGACATTGCCAGTTTATTTACCAATGAACAGGTTGGTTGGGTGGCTGGGGTGTTGCTGGTCACCGGTACGATCTCCGCATTGCTGGCGATGACAACCGGCCTGCTGGAACTTGGGAAAATTGATCCGCAGAGCCCGGCCGCAAAGATAGCCAATCAACACATGATATTGATCATGGTCAGTTGGTCTTGTTATGCGGTCAGTTTATTTTTGCGGCTGAACGGTACACAGCTCGAACAACCGGGTTTGGCCGCCATTGCTTTATCGTTTGCCGGATTTGTATTTCTTTGCAGTGCGGGATGGCTGGGAGGAAAATTGGTCTATGAATATGGCGTAGGCACTCATCTTAATCATTTAGGCAATTCCAAGTAATCTTCCGCAAAAAATTCTTGCTGTATTCAAATGACCGCCGATTTTCAAGATTAAAGGCGGTCGATTCGCAGCTTTGCTGCCACTTTCTGTATTTCACGTAAAATTCCGCTAAAGTACCGGTTGAGCGCATTAACCGATTATGTGCCGGTAGGAAAAAATCCAGTTTTGTTGCACACTGCACACTATTCAAACTCGATCTTATTAAGTTTAACATTTCATTTTCATGATAAATGCCTCGCAAGCGGAACAAATACTAGAAACAGCCGAATTGATTCATTCCGAGCAAAAAGTGGTTCAGACGATTCATCGCTTAGCGGCGGAAATTACGCGTGAACTATTGCAGCGGCAGCCGCTGGTATTGTGTGTGATGAGGGGGGCGGTGATTTTTGCCGGGCAATTGCTGCCTCAATTGCGGTTTCCGCTGGATTTTGATTATGTGCACTTGACGCGCTATGGTGATGCATTAAAGGGCGGAGAAATCCAGTGGCGGGTGGAGCCCAGGGAAAGTGTCAAAGACCGGGTTATTCTGGTACTGGACGATATTCTCGATGAAGGCGTTACGCTGGCCACAATTCGCGATAAAGTGTTGGATAACGGTGCAAAAGCATTTTATAGTGCAGTATTTGTAGAAAAAGAAACTGGTAAGCCGAAACCGCTAAAGGCCGATTTTACCGGTTTGACGGTACCGAACCGCTACGTGTTCGGTTTCGGCATGGATATTCATGGCGCGTGGCGCAATCTGCCCGCGATTTATGCAGTAAAAGACTGAAACGGAGGGAAACAGTGCTGGCAATTATCGGCGGCAGCGGGTTAACGCAATTATCCTGTCTTGAAATATCCCACCGGCAAATTATCCGCACACCGTACGGCGAACCTTCCGGGCCGCTGACATTTGGTAAATTGCACGGCGTGGAGATCGTATTTCTGGCGCGGCACGGACATGGCCACACGATTCCGCCGCATGCGATCAATTACCG
>CAYQZF010000065.1:5162-11884 GCA_964421895.1 uncultured Nitrosomonas sp.
TTCTGGCGCGGCACGGACATGGCCACACGATTCCGCCGCATGCGATCAATTACCGTGCGAATTTATGGGCACTGCACTCCCTGAAACCGGAGCACGTCATCTCCGTGGCTTCGGTCGGTGGCATCCGCGCCGATCTGACACCGGGCAAGTTGGTGGTGCCGCATCAGATTATCGATTATACCTATGGGCGCAATTTCACTTTTTTTGAAGGAAAGGATCAACCCGTGACACATATCGATTTTACCTTGCCGTATAGCCAGCAGACGCGCGCGCTGCTGCTGCAAGCCGCGAATAATGCACAGCAAGCCATTGCCGATGGCGGCGTTTACGCAGCCACCCAAGGACCGCGGCTCGAAACCGCTGCGGAAATTGACCGGCTGGAGCGCGACGGTGCGAATATGGTCGGCATGACCGGCATGCCGGAAACGGCATTGGCGAGAGAACTGGGACTAAGTTACGCCACCCTCGCGGTGGTTGCTAATCATGCCGCTGGGCGAGGCGCCAATGTGAATGCCATAGCGCTGAAGGAGATTTATGCAGTTTTGGAACAAGCAATGGTGCGTGTCAGAAATATCCTGGAGCATGCGGTGGGTTGCCATGGCCATTAGATCGGTACTGAAAATGGGCGATCCGGTATTGCTGCAAACTGCCAAACCGGTCGAGCGGTTCGATACCGCCGAGCTGCACGAATTGATTCAGGATATGCAAGATACCATGGCGTATCTCAACGGTGCAGGTTTGGCCGCACCGCAGATTGGTGTGAGCTTGCAGGTGGTGATTTTTGGCTTTGAACAGAATCAACGTTATCCGCGCGCCGGAGAAGTGCCTTTCACCGTGCTGATCAATCCTCAATTGACACCGTTATCGGATGAAAAAGAAGACGACTGGGAAGGCTGCCTGAGCGTGCCGGGAATGCGCGGCATGGTGCCACGCTACGCGCGGCTGCGCTATCACGGTGTGGATCAATACGGTAAGTCCATCGACCGCAGTGTCAGCGGTTTTCATGCGCGCGTCGTGCAGCACGAATGCGATCATCTGCAAGGCATCTTGTATCCGATGCGCATCAATGATTTCCGTTTTTTCGGGTTTACCGATGTGTTGTTTCCGGGGCAGGGGATTGTGGATGATTAGATTGCCGGAAGTAATCGATCTTTTCACCAATCGAACCAAAACATAACACCTGGAGGGGAGCAGAGTTCGATCACATTCTATCAAGAATCAATAGAATGCGATTGAGAATGCTGCTACACCAATCTATCCGGGTTTTCTTTTTAGTGTGATTTATTTCCCAAGAACGATTGGCTGATTTTTCCAAGCTCCGTCAAGCGTGCCGCTACCAGACCATTGATGCTGCCGTGCGGGTATTCGCCGTTTGCATCCGTTTCTCCCGCTGCTAAGCCGGTCAATAGCGTAATCGCCTGATCGATATCCGCTACCGCATAGATGTGAAATTTACCGGATGCTGCCGCTTCGACGACATCCTGGCGCAGCATCAGGTGCTGGACGTTGGCGGCGGGAATCAGGACACCCTGGCCACCGGTTAATCCACGCGCGTTGCAGATGTCAAAAAAGCCTTCGATTTTTTCGTTGACGGCGCCGATGGCTTGCACTTGACCGAGCTGGTTGATGGAACCGGTCACTGCCAGCGATTGGTTGACCGGCACATCCGCCAGATTGGAAAGCAGTGCACACAATTCCGCTGCGGATGCACTATCGCCGTCGATCATGCCGTAGGATTGCTCGAATGTCAGACTGGCAGACAATGCGAGCGGCTGATCCTTGGCATAACGTGCAGCGAGAAAGGAGGAGAGAATGAACACGCCTTTGGAGTGAATAGCGCCGGAAAGCTTGACCTCACGTTCAACATTGATCACGTCACCTTTGCCGAAGCGTGTGGTGGCGGTGATACGGGCCGGTTGCGCGAAGGCAAAGCCGCCCAATTCGATGACCGACAGGCCGTTGACTTGTCCGATTACCGCGCCTTGTGTGCTGATCATTAGTATATCGCGCTGAATCGCCTCGTATAACCGATCCCGGATGCGATCCTGGCGGCGGATTTGCGCATCGATCGCTTGCTGGACATCGCTTGCCCGCACCGCGTCCAGATTATTTGCCCGCGCCCAGTAATCGGCTTCGTGCAACAGATCGGCGATGCTGCGCATATGCATGGAAAGTTTTTTTGAGTCTCCCGTCAGGCGGGCGCTATGGCCGATTACCCGGGCAACCGCATGGCGGTCGTAAGGCAGCAATCCTTCCTTGCGTGTCAGTGTAGCGATCAATTGCGCATATAGAAAATGGTTTTCTGGTGTACGTTCGATGGTTTCCTCGAAATCCGCGGCAACTTTGAATAACTCTGTGAACTCCGGATCGTATTCTTGCAACAGGTAATAAAACATCCGCTCGCCAAACAGAACGACCTTGACGTCGAGTGGAACCGGTTCCGGTTCGAGCGATACGGTACTGACGAGACTATAAGCCTGTCCAAGCGATTCGATATGAATTTTGCGTGCTTGCAGCGCCCGTTTCAAACCTTCCCAGGCAAACGGCTGCATCAGCACTTTGCGGATGTCCAGCAGCAAGTAACCGCCGTTGGCGAGATGCAATGCGCCCGGTTTGATCAGCGTGAAATTGGTGACCAGCGCACCGAACTGGGAAATATGCTCGACCCGCCCGACCAGGTTGCTGTAGGTGGGATTGTCTTCATAGATAATGGGGGCGCCCGGTTTTTTGTGATTCGAGGTTAATACATTGACCTGATAATTGTTGAATGTTTGATGTGTGACGACGGTCATGCCAGAAATGTTGATAGATTCATCCGGCTTACGGAAATCATCGACGTGCATCACCATGTCTTGCTGAACGGCATCAAAATAAGTAAGCACATCGGGTAAGCCGACATAGATTGCGCGCAATTCGTCGATCATGTGCTCAACGATGGATAACATCATTTCATGATTGAGTTGCTTGATGCGCTCACTACGTTCGCGGCGGCGTTGCGGCAAGTGACTGAGGATTTTTTCCAGATGTGTTTGCAGTTCGCTGATATTCGCTTCGATCCGGTCTCTCTTTTCCTGCGGCAGTTTGTCGTATTCTTCCGGCGGTATGACTTCGTGATTATGACTCGGCGCGAGAGCAAATCCTTCTGGTGTGCGCAACAGGATAATCTCTTTTTTCTCCGCTTCTTCGCCGAGTTCCGCAATTTCACGTTCCTGGTGTTCGTTATATTCTTGCTGGATCGCACTGATCCTGCTGCGATACTCTTCACCTTCAAACTGTACTGGGACGGCGCTGCGCAGATAATCCACCAAGCGCTCCATGTGCATACGCAATTCCTCACCTTTGCCGCGTGGAAGTTCGAGTACTTTCGGTTTGTGCGGCTGGGCGAAATTATTCAGATAACACCAATCCGCCGGTTCCGCTTCCTGGTTTGCCCGGCTTTCGAGAAATTGCTTTACCAGGCTGTGTTTGCCCATGCCGGATGAGCCGAGCACAAAAAGATTGTAGCCTGCGCGGCGGATATCCGAACCGAAGCGCACCGCATCCATGGCGCGTGTCTGGCCGATGATGTCTGTCAGATCCGCGATTTCAGCGGTTGTCTGGAATGAAAATTGATCAGGATCGCACACCCGGTGAAGCTGCTGTGCTTCCAGAGGAGTCATTGTGGTCATTGTTTTTCTTGATTGGATGAACTAATAATGGGTTGCCTGGTTAACGCTTTTGTGAGTAAAGTAGCGGCCAGATCTGTCATGCAATAGCGGTATTGTAATGGATGTAAGTGCTTAGCCAAGACAATTTACTTTTTCGGAGAATTACTCTAAGCACATTGCATTTCGTGCAGGGTGTGGGAGCCGGATTGGAGCGTTTTGCTGATTATCCCTTTAGCCCCCAGATGGATCGTGTATAGACGGAATAGCCGTTTTTGTGACAAATGCCCTAACGAATCCAGAAGGCCATGTTTAATAATGGGGTGGTCAATTGTGTTGTTTATTTTTGCCTGTAAAAAGAGGAGAGAAGAAATGATCATGCTGAGAAAGAGCGTAATGTTTCAAGTTTTTCTGGTGGTTTGGGCGATCGGCCATGTTCATCCCGTCTGGGCGGATAAAGCATCCGGAGTTTTTACCGCACAGCAAGTATGTCCAGCCTATGTGTCAAAAAATAAATCGACCAATCCGGACAATGCGCAGATTTTGGCCGGTGGAAAATATGATGTCATTGAAGTCATCAAGCCGGATAATCCCGACTGGTACCGGGTAGTTCTACCCAGTGCAAATCCTAAAGAGCGTTGGGTAAGTGCGGTATGCGGTCAAGCGCAACTGGATAGCGGCGGGGGGAATGGCGGAGATCATGGCGGTAGTTGCAATACCACCGGTCAGGCGGATAGTTATGTGCTTGCGCTGTCGTGGCAGCCGGCTTTCTGCGAAGGTAAACCGGACAAAGCGGAATGTAAAATTACCGATCCTAAGGTTTATCAGGCGCGGCATTTTGCGCTGCACGGCTTATGGCCGAATAAAAAAAGCTGCGGCATACAGTATGGCTTTTGCAGTGATGTTAAAGCACAGAAAAAAGATTTCTGCGACTATCCGCCGGTTCAATTGGGCGCCGACTCGAAAGCTTCTTTGGCTGAAGTCATGCCCAGCGTGACCTCAGGTTCTTGTCTTGAGCGTCATGAATGGTTCAAGCATGGTACTTGTCAGGCGAGTTTGTCGATGGAAGGTTATTTTGACTTGGCGGCGGATCTGACCCGTCAATTCAACGATGCCGGGGCGGCTTATTTCATGAATCGCCGCATTGGCCAGCAGGTCCGCACGGAAGATTTTATCGCGCGCGTGGTTGCCGTGCTGGGATCCGCCGCTAAAGACAGGATCAAGTTAAGTTGTAACCAAGGCATGCTGGTCGAGGTGCAGTTGAATTTATCGGCTGACCTGAAGCCGGGCGACGATCTCGAGAAACTGCTGGTGAATGCGCCGCTGCAGGGTAAATCCAATTGCGGAGATACTTTCCTGGTTGATGCGATCGGTCAGTGATGATTGAAAGTTGTACGAGTGGATTATGTTCATGACGGGAGAAGATGTCATGAACGTAATCAACGCGCTGAATGATCTTATGCTGGTTTAAAAAGCCTGAAACACCACATCGCTGGCCGATAACGCTACCGGCTGTTGTATCACACCGACCAGCGTATCGCTGCCGGAACCGCCGACGTGTTCTCGATCACGGTGGTCAATCCCATGGAAAGATTGTCAATCGCGGCTTGGTGACCTGAGGTGAGGCCAGCTGAACTCAGCGCGCCGGGCGCAGCGGGATTCAAATCCGCTAGTTGCCGCTTGCTTGTTATTACCGAAACGAAGCTGGCCATGTGAGGAGCGGTATCGCCTATTTCGTGAAAGGTGATGTTAAATTGCGACGATATCGTAGCCAGGATTTTCCGCATAGCTGCTTGCTGATCAATGGTCATTTCGCTGAAATCATAGCTGTCTTGAAACGGGTCTGCATACACCGGTAACGCCGACATGAAGCTGTACATTAAAACCACGATTCCATTCGGTCCAGCATCCCAACGGATATCGCTGCCGGCAAGTACAGCATCAATGCGATAATCGTTTGTAATACTCGGCTGTACTACTCCTTACGAAAATTTAGAAATCCGAATCCAGGGATTATAAAGCGGCAAACAGACGTCCCATCGCATTATTACTACGGTTTTATCGTATAAATTTCAAGGAATGAGTAACCGAGGAGATCAGGATTTTAATCTGGTTTTTTTACAGGGCTCCAGGAAAATCTCACCACGGCACGATTTGCCCATCGAATGCATAAAACTTCCCGGAATCTTGCAACGTGAGGTTGCTGATCACGCGACGCATGCCGGTGACGCTTTGTTCGGCGGTGATCAATGCGCCAGGGCCGCCCATGTCGGTTTTGACCCAGCCGGGGTGTAATACCACGGCGATGATTTTCTGCGGACTCAAATCGACCGACAGGCTTTTCGCGACGATGTTGACGCCCGCTTTGCTGGAGCGGTAGATGTAACTGCCGCCGCCGCGGTTGTCGGCGACGCTGCCCATTTTACTGGTGATGGTGACGATGGTCTTGAGTTCGCTGCGGGATACTTGCCGGATAAACGCTTCGGCCATTTTCAATGGTGCCATGGTGTTGACTTCGAAGGCGCGTTGCCATGCGGCATAATTGGTTTTGCCAAAGGTATCACCGCGGTCCGATGGATAAACACCGGCGTTGTTAATCAGCAGGTCGATCGGCTGATCGGCCAATGTTTGCGCCAATTGCTCGATTTGTTGATGATCGGTGACATCCAGAGCATGTACCTGAATCCGGTCAGGAAACTGGTTAACCAGGCGATTGAGCAAGTCCGCTGCCGCCGGTTTGCGGCAACAGGCGAAAACGCACCAGCCCTCTGTGGCATATTGCCGCACAAACTCCAATCCGATACCCCGGTTCGCGCCGGTAATTAATACTGTTTTCATTTTGCTCTCATGTATTTATTGAAGGGAATCAATTGTTGAAATGTGTGGATTGCATGGAGTAGAGTTACTTTTAATCATGATCTTATCAATTGTCAGGTGATGTTGATAGGGTCGCAACTCTGATAATACCTCTCCGGATTATAGATAAAAAGTGATCAATCACGTGAATAGCATTGTGTTATGTAGGTGATTATTAAGACTACATATCCTCTTGACGAAGGTAATATGTCTGACTACTAT
>CAYQZF010000066.1:0-11863 GCA_964421895.1 uncultured Nitrosomonas sp.
CACGCGAATATTTTACGCCCCAAGGGGCGAGGAATTAAACCCGGTAGAGATTAAATGGTGGTGCTGGCAACGACACCTACGTGATCGATAACGCGGGTGATGCCATCACGGAATCCAATAGCGGCGGCACGGATCTGGTGTTGACCTGGATTACGCTCACGGGATTGGCTAATAACATTGAGAATCTGACGCTGTTGGGATCGGCAAATGTCGATGCCAATGGCAATACATTGGCCAATACCCTGACCGGCAATAGCGGGAACAATGTGTTGGATGGAAAGTCCGGCAAGGACAAAATGCTGGGTGGTGCTGGTGACGATACCTATATTGTGGATAGTACCGGTGACGTTATTACCGAAAATACAAATGAAGGCACCGATACCGTGCAATCTGCGGTTTCCTTCACGCTGGGTAACAACATTGAAAATTTGACATTGCTGCGCAGCCTATCCATCGATGCAACCGGCAATAGCCTTGCCAACATACTGACCGGCAGCGATGGCAACAATACGCTCAATGGCGGCAATGGCAACGATATTCTGATTGGCGGTGCGGGTGTGGATCAAATGTCAGGCGGGAGCGGCGCTGACACGTTTAAGTTTACAACGCTGACTGACAGTGGCACAGGCACTGACAGGGATATCGTCATGGATTTCACATCCGCAGGTGACAAAATCAACGTATCCGGCATCGATGCCAAAACAAGTACATCGAAAAACGATACTTTTGTCTGGAAAGGCACTGCAGCTTTTTCCGGTGTAGGTGAATTGCGTATTTCTACGATGGTGTGAATAACGTAACGATAATCGAAGGCAATGTGGATACCAATCTGGTTGCTGATTTCCAGATCCAGCTTGCTGGCAATATCACCCTGACAGCGACAAACATTGTGCTTTAATAGGCGAATAAAATAGCGGTCGTTGAATGGTTCAATGACTGCTATTTTTACCCTAAATCGCGCAAGCGCAATAGTTATTGCTTGCATTCATTTAAAGAAAAGCAAATAACCCTAGGCGCGCTTGCCGCACTGCGTGTTTTACTTCTACTTAGGCTTTGATCAGCGTCCACGCACCAATCAAGATAAACCCCATGCCCGCGATATAGTGCAGATGTTTCTCACTGATATAATCAGAAACAAAACTGCCTGCCGCCACTCCAATTGCCGAAGTCGCAATCAACGCCAGCGAAGCACCGATAAAAACCGTCAGTTTGCTGACCTCTTTGTCTGCGGCAAACAACATCGTCGCTAACTGTGTTTTATCGCCCAGCTCCGCGATAAACACCGTGGCAAATACTGTTAGTAAAACTTTGTAATCCATCGTGAACTCCAGAATGTAGAATACTGTTCATTATGCCTGATACTCAGAAATCTCCCGCGCGGAATAGTCTGAGCATCAGAGCATAAAATGTTGCGATTTCCGGTAAAAATGGAGAAAAATGCCACGAGTTTGAGCGGATCGGCCAGATCGATTCCAATAGGCACTTGTATAATCAAAACTAACCGATGTTGTGAAAGGAGATTGTATGGTTAAAGCTTATGCAGCACTGGAACCCGGGGGCAAGCTTCAACCCTTCGAATACAATCCTGGCGAGCTGGGAAATCATGATGTAGAGATTGCGGTGGAATTTTGCGGAATTTGTCACAGCGATCTCAGCATGTTGCACAATGATTGGGGCATTACGCAGTACCCCTTCGTACCTGGGCACGAGATCATCGGCACGATTGCAGCCAAAGGTGCGCATGTGCACAATCTGGCGTTGGGGCAACGTGTCGGCCTGGGATGGCATTCCCGCTACTGCATGATGTGTTCTAGTTGCCTTGATGGCGACCATAACCTCTGTGTGCAGCCGGAATCGACTATTGTGAACCGCCATGGTGGCTTTGCAGATAGTGTGCGTGCCAATGCGGCCAGTGTGGTGGCCTTGCCGGAAGGTCTCGACGCGCGCAGTGCAGGGCCAATGTTTTGCGGCGGAATCACAGTTTTTAACCCGTTGTTGCAATTTGCAGTTTCACCAACCGCTAGTGTCGCAGTCATTGGTATTGGCGGCTTAGGCCATATCGCCTTGCAGTTTCTGAGAGCGTGGGGCTGCCGGGTGACGGCATTTACCTCCAGCGCAAGCAAGCAGCAAGAAGCGCTGGCGCTGGGAGCGCACGATGTACTGGATACGCGTAATCCCGATGCGCTTGCCGCTGCGGCGAATCGTTTCGACCTGATTCTCACCACGGTGAACGTTAAACTGGATTGGAATGCCTATATTGCCACTTTGCGCCCGAAGGGCCGTTTGCATTTCTTAGGTGTAACGCTGGATCCACTTGATGTTCAGATATTTCCGCTGATTGCCGGACAGCGTGCGATTTCAGGATCGCCAACCGGCAGCCCCGCAAGTATCGCGACGATGCTGCAATTTGCACAACGCCACAGTATTGCACCCGTCGTGGAAGTATTCCGCATGGACCAGGTGAATGAGGCGCTGTCAAGATTGGCTAGTGGTCAGGCTAAATACCGCATCGTTTTGCAGAACGCATGATTGGGTGCAGACTGGTTACGGCATGGCAGCTTGAGGATATTAGGCTGCCATGAGGCGGATGACATGCAGTCAAAACTTGCTGACCGAGCATATCTCTGTCCCACCTAGAATTTGAAAGTCACCATGGTGTAACCGTAATTGGTATCCTTCATACCTGGGCTAAATGGCACCTTATCGAAGTAATCCCCCTTGAATATGTGGCTGTAGCCGAAGTCGAAGCTCACTCGTTTCAAGTAACTCCACTGCGGATCCCAGCCCAAGCTGAGGTCCAGCATGTTGCCCAGAAAACCGCCAGCTCGCCCGGTCGGGTCTTGCAGGCCGCTGCCGGCGAATGCGCCGCGTTTATCCGCTAACCAATAAGCGCGATGCGACATCATCAAACGTACGGTGGGTATCGGTACGAGTGTGGCGCGAAAACCGACTGGGGATAATAGATTGGACGGGAAGAATGGTCCGAACATACCAGTTGGGCCATACTCGACCCGGCGTTTTGCGTACAAAATGTCGAAATTTTTGTCCGGATCGCGGTCTCCCGAAGAAAAATCGAATAAATAAACGGCTCTGAATGGCATTGCTGTGTTAAAGCTGTATCCGACTTCGCCGTGGTGACGGTGGGCGAATAGACTTTTGTCTTTAGTATCGCCAAACTGATACATGGATTCGATTTCATAATCCATGCTGCCTTTCGCAGGTTTTGCAAATAACCTGAAACCGGTGGTCGATAAATTCCGCCGTCTGAGATTATCGCCTTCGTTCAATTGCAAGAAATAACCGTCGAAGTTGGCCCAACGCAGATCGCGATTGGTGACGTAAGCGCCGGAGAAGTAAGTTTCGGGAGTATTCCAGTTCAAGGATGTTGGATCCCGCTGAACCGGCCGGGAACCGAATACGCGCAGACTCCATTTTTGATCGGTATTACCCATCATAAAGTGCAAGCCATCGAACGCAGGCGTGAAAGGCCCCCAGCGATGTCCCCCTACCAGACGGGCTTCTCCCAGATCCATTACGAAACGGCCAACCTCAAATTTTGCCGCATAGCCTGTGCCGAGAAAATTTTTGTCATGCACACCGAGATGCAGTTGAGTGAAGTCAAAATGATCGGCTATATTCGGATTATGATCTTGTCCATAGCTAGCCATCGGGGCGCGGAAGTCAGTCAATTCAAGCGTGAACTTGAGCGGATCAATGATATTCTTGACTTCAAACAAGAAGCGGGTGCGTTGATTGACCTGATCGTTGAATCCGGGAATAGCTTTGGTAAAGCCGTGATCGTACACGTCGTAGCGGGTGCGGTGCTCGATTGCAACATTGAGCCAATCCGGCGCCATCGCGGCCAGCGGCGTTTTGTGTTCTTCCATCAGTTTGGTCAAACTATCAAAGTCAAACCGTGTGCTTCCCGGTGTTCCCAGAGCACTGAAAGGCGCGCCATTGGTTCCATTGGCTGGCGCAGTTTTATTCTGAACGACAACGGATGGCTTTTTTGCCTTATCCTCTTGGTTTTTTTCCGCTTCCGCCGCAAATAAATGCGGACTCCATAAAAAACATCCAATGACAAAAAAAACCGTCCAACAGGTAAATTGAATATTTTTCCACGTCATTTTGATACCCCCTCTTTTAATGATTTTCAAGTAAAAATCTGACATACCCGATTCAACTTTTTTCAAATACTACTTGGGGATAACAAGCTAAAAAATCCGTGCAAGCACCTAAGCGCAAACCCTTATTCGTTTAAAGGTTGAATATTCAAAATGGAGGAAAAGACACTACGAAGCGCAAAACCGGACCAATACCGTAATTTTGCATTTCAACGGAAAATACTTGGAGGCAAATCCGGGAATACGGGTTTTACCTTATTCGCCGCAAAAAACGCAATAATCGCTTGAAGCTGGACAAGTTGCAGAATAGCAGAAATATCTGCATCCGATAAAACACGGCAACCGTGTCAGAAAATATTCCCGGCTGATAACAGCCGGGAATCAATGTGGTGCTAGGAGTGAGTAGTTTTACCTGCGAAGTTCTGCGAAATCAGGCTCAGTAAGAAACAGCTGGCCCGATAGTCCATTTGCAATCGGAAATTAGGCACATGCCTCCAAACTCTTTTAATTTAGGGTGTATGGTCATGATAACCTTCTCTGCCTGCTTTTCTTCGCAGGCGAGCACTATCACGGCATTATTCTCCGCCAATGCATAATCCTCCGGATTGCGTTCACCGGTTGATCCCATCCCCCCTACCCTTTTGATGACGGTGAAGCCGCGCACATTGGCTTCCTCAAGCAGTTCGCGCAATTCACCTAATGAGTCTTCATTGATGACAATTTCGATTCGTTTCATCGATATTAGAATTTCTGATGGTAATACCATGATTTTCTCCAAAAATATTTATGCCATTATGAGAGATAAACTTATACCAGCGGGTAATAAGTCTCGTGCAAGTACTGAGCAGCCGCATAGTACATGGGAATACCAACTACCACGTTAAACGGGAAAGTACAGCCGAGGGACAACGTCAGATAAAACGACGGATTGGCTTCCGGGATCGCAAGGCGCATTGCCGGCGGCACCGCGATATAAGAGCAACTGGCTGCAAGCACGGTAACCAGCGTGATACCGCCTATCGAGTAACCCAGCAGGAAGTGACCCACGAACAAACCGCATGCCGCGCCTATCAATGGCATCGCAATACCGAAACCAACTAGAAAAACACCGACGCTCTTAAACTCCGACAATCTTTTTCCGGCTTCCATACCCATATCGCACAGGAATATACACAATGCACCCATAAAAATGAGTTCAAAGAAAGGCTCGATTTTCTTGTAACTGGGGTCGGAGACTACCCAGCCGATGGCCATTGAGCCGAATAACAGCAAAATGCTGCCGTTGGTGAAAGCTTCGATTAACAAATGCTTGTACATTCCTTTGTCGGCTTTGGTGGCGCCGCCCATGATTTTCCGGGAATAGCCGGCCAATACCAGACCGATCATGATTGCCGGTGATTCCATGATCGCCAGCATGATCACAGGATAGGCCTCATACGTCACGCCGATCCCCCCCAGGAACGCAACTGCCGTCATATAGGTTCCCGCGCTGACCGAACCGTAATGCGCGGAAATGGCCGCAGCATTGAGCGGGTCGATTTTTCCGAGCCAGCGTAAAATAATATAAGCGACGATGGGTAAACCAATACCGAATGCGAGTGCTGCCCATACCGCTGGGATAGCAGATCCCATATCGGATCCGGCAAGCGCTTTACCGCCATGAAGTCCAATACCGATCAGCAAGTAGATGACGATCATCTTGTGCATATCGGGAGGAAATTTCAGATCCGATTTGATGAGGCAAGCAAACATACCCAGCGCAAAGAACAATATTGCCGGTACGAGAAGACTGGACAGAGACATGATTACACTCCTCTTAAGCTAAATTAGTTAAACGTGAAACTCTGTGTGTGATATTACGGGGCATCGCATCAAGACCATTTTTAACTGTGGCCGGATACACCCTGACACTCCCCCATACCAGTTTTGTAGCAAATACTATGTCCGGCATCATGGGTCGCGCAGACCGGACAGATCCACAAGCTGTTATTTTTCTATTCATTCTATTTCTCCAAACTGTTAAAAGGTTTATGGCATACAGAGAAAACAACGTATCATCGAATGCAACCGGCATGAAAAATCATTTTAAAAATAATGTGATAGCTGCATTTCTGTCATTCACTCTGCTGTCAAAATCCTACAGAAGATCAACGGATGGTAATATTCGTGCTAACACGTAAGGGTAAACACATAGGTATAAACCCTTATATTCAAACAATTTATAGAAAATAATCATTTTTTATCGTAAGCTTTAAATGTTTCGATTCTGAATTCAACTGCAGGAAAATAACGTGATTGCTTCAGTTAAAAGCTTGAGTTTCTCGACAGTATTCGATGCAGCGGCAGATGCGATGTTATTGGCTGAGCATTCCGGGCACATCGTGTCGGCAAACCCCATAGCGCAGCGATTGCTGGGTTATACCGAAGCTGAGCTTAGAGGTCTGGCGATCGAAATGCTGATCTCTCCCCGCTACCGCAAACAGTACCGCTACTATCAAAAACTATTTTTAAGCAAACCGGTCAAGCGTCCCATGAGTGCCGGCAACGAGCTGGTTGCATTGAATCGCGAAGGCAAGGAACTGTTATTGGATATTAGCCTTACGCCGATGGAAGTCAGGCAAAAGCTTTATACCCTCATCATATTCAATGTCGCCAACCGGCGGCTGGATACCGAGGAAGCATTGCGTGCCAGCGAGGAACGCTTGCGCTTGGCAAAACAGGCAGCTGGCTTGGGTATTTTCGATTATGACTTCAAGCACAATATCGTTTATTGGGATAAGCAGATGCGTAAGTTCTGGGGAAAATACTCCGACAAAACGGTGAGCTATGAAGAATTCGTGGCTGCCATACATCCGGATGACCGGGAAGGGCGGCAAGCGGCGATCGAGAAAGCGATGGATCCCGCCAGTAACGGTGAATTCAAGTTGCAATATCGTGTCATCAATCCCGTTAATGGCGCCGAGCGCTGGATATCGGCACGCGGACGGGTATATTTCGAGGGCGGGAATCCACACCGGCTGATTGGTGTCACCCGGGACGTCACTGAACAGAAAATTATCCAAAAGAAATTGCAATTACAGCGCGATGAAACAGAAAACATCCTCAAGCAACAAGTAGCAGCGCGCACAGCTTCAGCAATCGCGCATGAGCTTAATCAGCCCCTAGCGGCAATTTCCGCGTATAGCGAGGTCGTGCTGCACGCGCTGAATACGAATAGTTTTAGCGCCGGCAATTTGAGAAGAGCGCTGCAAGGTTGCGTGGAGCAAGCACAGCGCGCCGGGCGCAGCTTGCACGAGTTGTTGGCTTTTCTGCAGAAAGGCGAGCTGGTAACCGAGCATTCCGATCTTGCCGAAGTCATTCATGAAGCGCTGAACATCGTCTACGACGATGGGTATGGAGGATTTCATCCGGTGCTGCATTTGCAACACAATCTTCCCGCTGTGCAATGTAACCGCACGCAGGTCCGGAAAGTGCTGGTAAATCTCTTCAGGAATGCAGTGGAAGCCATGCGCGCCGTCGATTCGCCGGCTCTGTCGATCACCACTCAAGTTCAAATGGTCAACGAAAAAGATTTTGCTCTCGTGATTGTGCAAGATAACGGACCTGGTTTTGATCAGATCGCCATCAAACGCTTATTCGAGCCTTTTTTTACCACCAAACCCTCGGGCATCGGTATGGGACTTGTAATCAGCCGTGCTTTGATCGAAGCCAATGGCGGTCAATTATGGGCGGACTTTGATGCGAAACCAGGGGCTAAATTTTTGTTTACTCTACCATTTGTGACATGATTATGTATGAACCGACCGTTTTTATTGTGGATGACGACGCTGCCGTTCGGGATTCGCTGACATTGATGATCGAACAGGCCGGCATACGCGTGCAGTCATTCGAAAACGCAAAAGCCTTTCTAAATGCTTATCAACCCAATTTCTTCGGTTGCGCCATCATCGACGTGCAAATGCCCGGAATGGATGGTTTGCAGTTGCAGGATGAATTATCTTGGCGCAAGATTTTACTACCGGTCATTTTTCTAACCGGCCACGGCGATATTCCCATGAGTGTCAAAGCCATTAAAAGCGGCGCAATCGATTTCCTGACCAAACCGGTAATCCGGGAAAAACTGCTGATTTGCGTACGCGCAGCATTCGCCGAGGCTAAAAAAAGAATCAGCGATTTCACACAAAATCAGGAAATCGCTACTTGCTTGACAAAACTCACAAGACGCGAGCGGGAGGTCATGCTATTGGCCGTGCAAGGGCGCTCGAATAAAGAAATCGGATCTTGCCTAGGCATCAGCTTCCGCACAGTGGAGATTCACAAATCCAAGATCATGCAAAAAACCGGCGCCAACAATCTGCTCGATCTCGCCCGTATTGCTCGCGAAAGCGAATTGGGCGAATAAATTACAACTGAATTTATGGGATTGTAAATTGACGCATCTCTTCCAATGCATCGGTGATATGCTCGCTCGCGATATCAGCATGTCCTGCTTTAGCATGATTAATGGCTTGCACTAAGTGCCGGAGTGATTCGGTTATGTGCTCCCTTCCTCCAGTGTTTTCATTTTCAATCGCTTCCGCCTCGGCCTTTTTGACATACTCTAAGCTTGCTTCAGCATGCTTATGAATATGCTCCGCGTGTGCTTTATGGGTTTTGGCCATTTCTGCATGTTTTATTGCTTCCGCCATGAAGATAATCGCTTTTCCCGATTCCGTATTTCCTGAATTGCCCGATGCGCTAATCTCGCCGATCAGAAAAAGTGCCAGCATGGCAGCAATCAAAATGGACGGTATGTTTTTCATGATATCGATCCCTCGCTTTTCATTGATAAAAATACATCACTCTTTTTAGCAATACATGCAGGTGACGGCTAGCAAACTGATTCTACAATTTCTCCGCGTGATGGCTGAGATATTCCGCCACCCCTTCGGGACTCGCTTTCATACCGGGCTCGCCGCTTTTCCAGCCTGCCGGGCAGAGCTCTCCGCGTTCCTCAAAGAATTGCAGCGCATCGACCATCCGTAACATCTCATCGACATCACGGCCGAGCGGCAAGTCATTAACCACCTGATGGCGCACAATTCCTTTTCTATCGATCAGGAATGAGCCGCGCAGCGCCACATGATTCGGATGACTAACGCCGTACGCATTCATCACTTCACCACCCAAATCGGACACCAGCGTAATATCAATCGGACCGATGCCGCCTTGGGTTATCGGTGTGTTGCGCCAGGCATAATGCGTGAAATGGGAATCCACCGAGACACCGATCACTTCCACATTCCGCCGCTGAAAATCTTTTGCCCGGTGAGAGTGTGCAATGATTTCCGATGGACAAACGAAAGTGAAATCCAAAGGGTAAAAAAACAAAACTGCGTATTTGTTGCGAATATGAGTATGAAAATTGAAATTTTCTTCAAATGTGCCATTGGGCAAAACGGCAGGTTTTGTAAAATCGGGGGCCAGGTGAGTAACAAGTGAAGACATTTTTACTCCTTTCTTGTTGCGTTATTGAAGTGGCTATCAAACCGGCTTGCAACTAATAGCAACCGGCAAAACTCTTTATTTTTTAAGCGCAGCCAGTTGCTCTTTCAGCGATTTAATTTCCTCTTCCGCCCGGATTTGCGGCGTAATATCGAATTGAACACCCAGGAAATAAAGTACATTTCCATGCGAATCAAAGAGCGGAGAAATGAGTAAGTGGTTATAAAACAATTCACCGTTTTTGCGGAAATTTCTCAAAACCACTTCAACCGGTTTTTTGTTTTTGATGGCATCTTGCAATTGCTTGACACCGGCTTGATCGTGTTCATTTCCTTGTAAAAAACGGCAATTCTTGCCCACCGTTTCTGCCAATGTATACCCGGTTATTTCCTCAAATGCTTTATTGACATAAACCAAAGGCATATCCTCTTGATCGGGATCAGCCAACGTTACGCCATTTACACATGAATCAAGAATCTTGGACAATACTTGTGGAATTAATCCAGGGTCTTTTTCAACGATAAAATCCATGATCTTCTCTCCAGTTAATCTGATGCTTAAATGGTCAGTTATTTGTAACCCGATCCGCTTCAATCAGTTTCTTGATATTTCTCACCGTTCTTTCAGTACCGTCTTGCACCGCAATGCGCACGAGCTTCTCAAACGGCCGCACATGCATATCCAGGCTCAATAACTCAAAAACAAACGTCACCCGGCTATCCTCGACATTGATGGCTTCAATCACATAGTCACAACGATATGGATTGGAAATCCCCTCAAAGCAAATGCGCGAACCTTCCTCAAAAAATTTTACCTTGAACGTTGATTCCGAGCGATTTCCCTGATCGATGCGGACCTGACGGCAAACCGTTCCAAGTTTTACCGGGCCATCGGTGATTTTTTCCAGTTCTTTAACTTCCGGCGACCAGCGCGGGTAATTGATTAATAGATCGTGGCCGATAAAATCAAAAATCTTGTCACTGGGGCTTTGAATGATTGCACTGGCCTTGCCAATTACAGGGCTATCTTTGAACAAACCAAGCATTTAACGCCTCCTGCACAGTATTTTCTAAACCAAATAAGTATCGATACCTGCCAATAATAAATCATATTGCGCTTCAACAATTTCTTTAATTGTTAAAGCGGGCAAGCCGGTGATTAAATTACCTTCCGCCAGTAGCCAGCCTACCGCATCCGATGCGCCGAGACTGACTACATAGCCTAATTCGTGGTGCAGATAAGGCTCGAGCAAACCGGGAAATCCTGCTTGCCGCAATACGTTGCGCGCTACCAGCTTGCCTTTCCGCACAGCCGATTGCGCCGTCAACGTATTGGATCCTAACGATTGATAATATGAACAATCGCCGGC
Organism: uncultured Nitrosomonas sp.; assembly: GCA_964421895.1. Taxonomy (GTDB): domain Bacteria; phylum Pseudomonadota; class Gammaproteobacteria; order Burkholderiales; family Nitrosomonadaceae; genus Nitrosomonas. The sequence goes on from CAYQZF010000066.1 coordinate 10,978, forward strand.
CACGAAAATATTGGGTAATGGTTTTTGATCGGAGAGCACTTGTCCGAAGGCATTTGCGGTCAACATATTCTGCTGTTTCTTGCCTAAAAACAGCAGCGACAAGTCCGAAGGCAGTTCGAACCGCTTTCCGGTAACTTTCTGCGCCAGCACGATTTTTCCAACCTGCTGCTCACGGTAATAAGTTTCTGGATAAAACGCAATATTCAGATCGCGCATGCGAGATTCGACATACTCCGCAAAACCATCAGGAAACTGCTCCAGCACATGCTCGCCTGAGTGAATCAAGCGCAAATCCGCCTTGTTTCGGATACGATCCAAAAATTGCTTAAGCTCGAATAAAAACTGGATACCCGTTGCGCCTCCGCCAACGACGGAAATCACCGGTTTCGGTACGTCACTACGACGAAGAAATGCAGTTAACAGATCCGCTCCACCGGTTACCGTAAAATCATGCAGATTCAGCAGGTTTCCGGCTTCGCCATGACCGGTTTCCTGGTTCTGACAACCGGTGGCGATAACCAGATAATCAAAATCGATAGCTTCACCGTTTAAAACCAGTTGCCGTTTGGCCTGATAGTCTTGCAGCGCATCGGCATCGAAGCATAGCGATGCCGGAATGTGGCGGCAACCGTAGCGGCTTTCGATATCCGTAAAAGGAATCAGCAAATCGGTTAAGGGATAGCGGAATGTTTCGTGCAAGTGCGTAATTTTCAAATGCTGCGTTTGCGGATCAACCAGCGTGATTTCCGTATCCGGAGCAAATTGCAGCAGATTGGTCAGTACAGCAAGCCCAGCGTACCCACCACCGGCGATTACCACTTTCAATCTTTTTTGTCTTGTAATATTGAATGGCAAAAAAGCCACGCTAACCCCTTACCTAATATCT
>CAYQZF010000067.1:0-11818 GCA_964421895.1 uncultured Nitrosomonas sp.
ATACGCACATGCGCATTATCGCTTACTTTGCTTAAAAATTGCATGACCGGATGCGAGCGCGTGCGCGGCCAGAAATAAATGCCGGTATCGCCACTCTGGATGGTTTTATTCGCTTTCGCAGAAAAACGGTAGAACAATCCCGGCCGCGTTTCATGCAAGTTGCGCGCGTGCTTTACTAGTTGCGCCACCAGCTCCGCATCGGTCAATCCTATCAGTGCGTTGTAACCCTTATCTTGATCGCCGATCTCACGGATGATATCGAGCCTTTCTTCCGTTTGATTTCCGGAGGGATTGAACGAGCCGACAAACGCAATGGGCTTAGGATGCGAGAAACAGTAAAGCTTTTCGTGCAATTGCGGCGCCCATGTCCGCCCTGATGGGGCCGGCAACCCCGGGAATGTCACCAGACGCAAACCATCGCCCAAACCTTGCGGCCCCGATAACATGGCAATCACGGTATCGTTGGCATCGGCCGTGCGCGGTTTACCAGCCAGGCTTACGGTAACATTCACACCGCGCTTGCGCGCTTGAATGAGTGCTTCGGCCAGTTTCAGATCACGGAAATAGTACGTAACCCAATCGATTGAGCCGCCCGATGGAACAGCAGTAATGTGCTCTTCCAGCACATTACGTAGATAACCTGCAGGCTGATCCGGACCGCCAAAATATACCTCTGTTGACGATTTCATTTCCATCCCAAACGGTTCATGCAAAATGTATTATTGCAACAATCCTGCTTTGTTATCCACGCTCATGTCAGCGCTTCACCGGTCAATTTTTCCAGGATGCGCAGCGGTGAGCGCGCTGGATCGTTCATCGCCTCAACCGGTAAATAAAATGTCTGATCCAAACTATGCTGTCCCGATATTGCACCATGCAGTACCAAATCAGTAATTGCAATCCAACTCGCTCCAGCGGGAAATTCCATTAATTTACGCGGAGCGCTGGATTGGTATTCCTTATCACGCATACCAAGCGCACGCAACGCCGCAATGTATTGATCATATTTTGTCTTAACACCATCAACGATTCCAAGCTGAGCCAACAGTTTAGAAAACCAGGATGGGCCTTTAACATGTACACCGGGGAGAAAACGTTGCACAAAAGGCTCAAAAGGCTCACCGAGTTGCCAGACGCGCAACCGACCAACCGGATTGATGTTGGTGAAGACACGCAACATACTTCTCCCCTGCGTGGGGTAGCCATAGCTTGAGTCGATATGGAGAGCTTGCGTGCTATTGCGCGCAAAAGGCCGGTAAGTAATCCGTTTGCGGTCTAATGCTTCACGGTAGCTAGGAAATAGTTGCGTGATAACGCTCTCAGTCCATTGTCCATAACGCGCCATAATGGCTTCCAGATCGGGGCAAGCCGCGTCTTTGATCTGAGCTCGCACCATCTTGCCGTGAATTTGTGCATAGTGATATTTCTTGATATGTCCGTTTTTCGGATCGAAAATAATCGTAGGTTTACCATTTTCGACATCGGGCACACGAGTCAGGATATTTGCGGTATCGGATATCAATTCCCTCTCCCGCTCGGAAAGCTCAAACCCTCCTTTGGGAAGATAAATGAGCCCCCCTCCTTCCAAAGTCTGAATGGCCGCACGTCGCACTTCAGGCGACGACATATCCATTCCGGGCTCGATGGTGAACATCTTCAGGATTTCAGTTTCATCGTTTGTGGAAACAAATTGCTCATTCATCGTGCTATATCCTCGACTTATTCAGGAACAAAAACAATCCGGCAGCAAATTATAACGGATTAGGCTCATTTTATTAGAACATGTATTAATCGATTTAACATTTTCTAAAACTGGCGCCGTCCCCTTTCGATCAATGTTCATACTTGGTTTCAACTGTCCGTTGCAGATTGAATGCCAGGAGTTCTCCGAGCCGCTCATTACCTAGCGGTCCCTTCTGGGCGCGTTGAATGATATCCAAATCCGGCGCTTTATTAGCTTCAATCAAACATGGGCCATTTTCGAGTATGGCGACATCCCAGCCAATCACTACTTGGTCAGGGAAAAGACGGACATGCGCATCCTGCACAAAACCGATCATCTTTTCCCAGCACGGAAGCTTACGCTGCGGTATCGCAGTATGAGATATAGGATGTTCTTCATACCAACCATCGGTCACTACTCCCCAACCGCCGCGCGTTCCTGCTCCCAGTACTCCTGTTTTGATATCAACATTGGCTGCAATGCCGCCTGCGTGATAGTTATCGACGATCACATCGGCATATCGCTTCATGCGGAAGACTGCATTGGTGACTTCATACCCGCCTGATTCATTGCGGCAGCTCATGACGCGCACGGTCGCCAGCGCGCCGCACGCAAGATCTGCAATTTCTGAGTGGCTTTTTAACCTCGGCTGAACGATATACGCTTTTTGTTTGGAATTTTGCCGCAATATTTCAAGTACCTGCTTCCCATTTGCGCGGCTTCCATCGTTACAGAGAAATTGTCCGTTCCCCAGATAATCCCAGCGGATGGTTCCTCTGCCGCCCTGCCCATTAAGCGGCTTGATGAAAAGATCAAACTCCGGAAAACCGGATTTATCCCAATCCACTGATGTAATTTCCTCGTCCTTAATGATCCAAAGGATAGGTGCTGCGGCAATGCCATTTTTCCGGCAATGCGCCATAAAGAGCGTCTTATCGCGGATGCATTGCGTCGTACGCTCGACAGGCACCGGAAGTCCGCCATTATTATTCCGCAGGAAAAGGTAAAGCCCGGCCTTCGTCTCAAAACGATTGAGATATTCATTGGCACGCTGTCTTTTGTCGTCATCGTGCAGCTCAAAGATATAGTACCAAGGCGGCAAAATCGCATTGTGGCATGCCACACCGATTTGCTCGTAAGCCTGCCGGATAATACCCTTACCCGTTCGTTTTTTTATAGCAAATCCATTGAGTGCTGTAAAAGTCACCGTCAATCCGATTATCAAGAAAGGTAGAAGCGGTAACACCAACAGCATGATGCAGCGATCCACCAGATTAGCTTCACGCCAAACGATACGCCGGAAATACCGATGAATGGACGTTGCCGCCGTTTCGTCTTCCGTCAACTGAGAAAGAATCCATCTCGCACCGCTTAAATCCCGGACAATCCTGTCAAACCCTAAATCAATCCCCATTTATTGTTTTCCTCATTTATACTGACAGCGATCTAATTGCATAATCAGCTTCCAGGCATGCGTTTTTTATTTGTTATATTTCATTAAATCATTTTTCTTCAAATACCTAATTCTTCAAACACCTAACTTACTTAGTTAGTTACAATTACGATTAAACTTGCCGCATGATGTTAAATTAACCTTAGTGAAGTTATTGTGAATAAAGACTATAGAGAAGTATTCATACATTCTTGTCAGAAAACTTCATTTGCTCTAAATCAAGAAAACTAATTATTCCCTCCTCAGAGATGCTCTCAACACAATTTTCTATCGTCATTCCGACATTAAACGAAGCTGACAACATTGATCCTTTATTGACTTCGCTATTTGCGCTGGATCTGCCGCCGGATAGCTTTGAAGTCATTTTCGTCGACGATGGTTCGCGCGACGGTACACCCGGGAAAGTTCATGCCTGGGAGGAGAAAGCGAATGTAAAGCTAATTGAACGCACAGAAAAACCCGATTTGATCGCATCGATTCTGGCTGGCGCAGCCGCCGCGCAGAGCGAAGTCATTGTCGTCATGGATGCCGACTTGAGTCATCCACCCGAGCGGCTTCATGCGCTTGTGGAACCGGTATTAAACGGCAGTCACGATATCTCCATTGGCAGCCGCTACGTTCCTGGCGGCAGCACCGAGGGCTGGCCGTGGTACCGGGAATGGTTGTCGCGCATTGGCGGCTCGCTGGCACGTCCATTATGCGATGTCAACGATGCGACTTCCGGCTTTTTTGCCTTCCGTCGGGAATTGGCATCAACCGTTTCCGGACAAGCGCGCGGCTATAAGATTCTGCTGGAAATGTTGATGGCTGGACAAGGCAAACTGAAAGTTATCGAGATACCCATTTGCTTTCGCGACCGGACACGCGGCACTTCGAAATTGTCGTTTCATCACCAATGGGCTTATCTTCAGCGCCTAATGGCTCTTGCTGGCGGCGCAGTGGCTGCTCAAGATGCCAACCGGTATGTGACGACCGGCCTGTTCTGCGCACTGATCGATATTGCCATCTACCAACTCTTGATGAGCTGCGGCGCCGGGGTGGCTCTGGCGCATATCGTGAGCTTTCTCGTTGCCGCAGCAGTGTGCGCATTCAATTTACGCGATTCATTCCGGCTGCAACCGGCGGGTCCATTGCTCTGGTACTTGATTGGCCGTTTTGCCGCGCTCAGCGGCATTGCGCTGTTCACGCGCGGCGGCTTATTGGCTTTGCTGGTTTATGATTGGCATGCGCCGCCGCTATTGGCTATTTTTCCCGCCATCGCAGTTAGCGCGATCATTATCTACCTGGGATCCGTCTTTTATTTGCCATCAGCAACACAGAATCTACCCGCTCTTGACGTACGCTGGCGCACCGCTTCGATTGGCATCGTCACATTCATCATATTGTTGCGCCTGATTTATCTCGGCCAAACGGAGCTGATTCCGGATGAAGCGTATTACTGGAACTACGCTCAGCATATGGACTTAAGTTTTTACGATCACCCGCCCATGGTGGCATGGTTGATCTGGCTCGGCACTGCAATCGCCGGCAATACTGAATTCGGCGTAAGAATCGGCGCGTTTCTTTGCGGCCTGATCACAATGGGATTTCTGTATGCGTTGGCACAGAATCTGTACGACAAATCGGCCGCCATGCGCACCACGCTGTTGCTGGCCATTCTGCCATTCACCTTTGCCACCGGTTTTCTCATGACAACCGATGCTCCGGTAATAGCCGCCTGGGCAGCCACACTCTATTACATGGAACGCGCCTTGGTTGCAAACCGCAGCTCGGCGTGGCTAGGCATGGGAATCGCGTTCGGTCTCGGCATTTTGTCCAAATATACGCTCGGATTGCTCGGCATAGCCGCACTATTATTCGTGCTTGTCGATCCGGTTGCACGCCGCTGGTTGATCCGCCCTCATCCGTACCTTGCGGCGCTGTTGGCACTGGTACTATTTTCCCCGGTTATTATCTGGAACTTGGATCATCACTGGTCTTCGATCGTGTTTCAGTCATCGCGCGCCCGCGGTGTCGGTGATGATTTATTTTCCCCTCATCTTCTGTTTGTCGATCTATTGGTACTGCTGACACCCATAGGCTTAGCAGCCGCGCTTTGGGCGCTGTGGCCCAAGAACCAGCCGAATGGCAGCGAGACAGCGCGCAGACGCACGTTATTTGTATGCATATTCACCGGCACACCACTAGTCATATTTTTTGTTTTGAGTATATTCGATTCATTGCGCTTCCACTGGACAGCTCCACTATGGCTGGCCATTGTGCCAACCATGGCATGGATGATGGGACAAAATATCAGCCCGCGCAGCATCGCTGGCCGCATTCAAGTATCCTGGAAACCGACCATCGCTATTTCCATCGTGGTTTATACTCTCGTGCTGCACTACGTGGTGCTCGGGATTCCAGGAATCCCTTACCCATCATTCATGACCCGTTACTATTGGCGCGAAACCACCAATGAGATTGAAAAGATTGCCGCCCATGTGCAGCAGGAAACCGGACAAAAACCGCTGATTGTCGGTATGAGTAAATGGTCAGTCGCCAGTGCGATGTTTTTTTACAATCGGTATGGAGAACCGATGGATATCCGTTCGCGCAATATGTTTGGTGACAGCGGTGCTATGTACGAAGTTTGGCATCCATCAGAGCCGCCAACCACCCGGCCGGTAATCCTGGTCGGCATGGAGCAACAACATCTGGAACGTGATCGCGCTGGCAACGATATCACCCGATTACTCGACCAGCCCGGTCCGGTAGAAAGTATGACGATTACACGCGAAGGTAAGCCATTGCGGATTGTTTATTACCGGATCGCAAAAGGCTATTTGGGGTTGTAATTCTTGCGGATGATCAATCGATTGCAGACTTACTGCATTCCGCCCTCAGTTAAATTTACATTTTGATACAACGTATGATACAAACTGACTGGTCTGATCCCGAAATGGTGAAATGGTGTCAGTATTTGCTCGATAGCTACGCGCAATGGGTCAAACAGGAATTGATCGAACGCGCGGGCACGCCGCTGGAACAAGCGGCGCGGCTATTTAATAGCGTATTTGTTGTAGCATCGCACGGCACGGAAGACGATCCGGTTTTGAATTACGGCAATCAAGCAGCGCTCGATTTATGGGCAATGAATTGGCAGCAATTTACACGAACCCCATCCCGCTTGACGGCGGAACCCGGAAAACGAGAAGAGCGTGCCTGTACGCTGGAACAAGTCAAAAAGCAAGGTTATATTGCCGATTACAGCGGCATCAGAATCTCTAGCACCGGTAAACGCTTCCTGGCTGATCCGATTCTCATTTGGAATATCTGTGGTTCTGACAGCGCTGTCATCGGACAAGGCGCCACCTTTTCGGCATGGAAATATTTAGATGTTTAGCCCCACAGTATGCTGGAACGGATTAACATTAAAGCGTTCTGGCTCATTTATCCCTATTTTGCAGATGTATTCGTGAGATGTGAGACCCTTCAATGTTTTGAGAGCCGAGCGAAGTTGTAAATCATCGTGAAACTGTGCATATGCGTTTTCAACTGGTCGTACGAGGTATGGTAAAGCGTTTCACGGTGACTTCCTTGATGGTTCGGTTCATGCGCTCGACCTGTCCGTTCGTTCAAGGATGTTTTGGTTTTGCGAACCGGTGTTCAATGCCATGCTCGTTACAGCACAGGTCGAACACATGCGTGATCCATTGCGCCGTTGGTCCGTTGCGATAACGCGATGGATGACAGAACTGGCTGCTGTTATCGGTCAGGATCGTATGGATTTTATAAGGAACGGCACGGGTTACGCAGGAATGCCATTGATATGTTCCTGTTGGATTTATCAAGATGGAATTAACCAATCGGGTATTGCTTAAACTTCGTCTTCACCGGTTTATCGCCTTCTATATCCGGCAACCGGCTGATGCCATGGCGTTGATAACAGCGATGCAAGGTTGATCGTGACAGATGCGGAATCGCGGATTGCAGGGCATGCAAGCAATCATCCAGCGGCAGGAGTGTACGCTGGCGGAAGACCATGCACATGGCTCCTTCTTCCTTTGCCAAAACAGTCGAAGCCGGTTCCTTCGGCTCCATCGGCACATCGTGAACAAAGGTTCATTTCCACTTTGCCACTGTCTTTGCATTGACCCCGTGGCGTTTTGCAAGAACCTTTAAGCTCTCTTGGCTATATTTTGTATCGCTCGATGGGTTGCCTCTGCCGTGCGGGCGCTTCCATGCAATATCCGTCTCATAAATCATCCTTCCATATCTGACTGTATTTTAACTCTATTACACTGAGAGACTATACTAGGGTGCCGCTTCAGCTTAGTAAACCGCTGTTATAAATTTCTCCACGGTAGCTTTGTAGTACTTCGATGGCTTGCGCGCGCATCACTTCCCGCGTCACGCTGATTCCTCTGCGCTGCAATCCTTGCACCCAATCCGCCGCGCGCTGGCCTTCATCGAAACCGATCGCCTCCACATCCTCAGATCGCGCACCGCAAACCAGAGAAGCTATGCCCGTCCATTGCAACACGCCCAGACACTGGCAACAAGGCTCCGCGCTGGTGACCAATTCAAACTTTCCATAACTCGCCAATTCATAACTGCCCAATGTTTGTTCCGCTAATGCCAGCGCCATCACCTCCGCGTGCAGCAACGAAGATTTCCCCGGAACAACCCAGTTCACGCCCGGTGCAATCAACTCGCCGTCAGGTAGCGCAAAAACCGCCGCAGCAAACGGCCCTCCCCCATGCTGCACATTGAGTCGCGCCAAATCGATGATCGTGGTCATTCGCTGGTTCGTTTCAGAAAGGACTGATGGAATTTCAGCCGCCCAAGTATTCAACCATTCCGGGATGGGGAGTACGATATCTTTCCAGTGTTTCATTTAATTGCCATATTCTCTGATAAGACTTGAGACTGAACATTGTTGGCCGATGCCGCCAAAGCAGCGCTCACTATACAACAGTGCGTTAATAAATGATTTCCGCTTCAAGAAAAAATACCATTCAGAAAGAGTGTCTACCCCATGAAGCAATATCGTGACTACCGGCAGTCTGATAAAATCCCCCACCGGTAAACTGGTTTGATCTATTAAGCCGGTCTGTTGATTTTGGTCACGTCTTGTTGTTCATCACGAAGGAATCATCGTTGTGCTTTCAGTTCCTAAAAACTTCAGTTTCACCAGATCGCTCGGTTTTTTGGTGTTTTCCGCGTGCTGGCTGGCGTTTGCGTATTTTTTGGGACGTTGGATTCCTGACCGGCAATTGTGGTTTGCGTTGTTGATCACGCTGCTGTTTGGTTTGCCGATGTATGGCGCGGCAATTTATGCCGTGACGATTCAAAGAATTCATCGCGCCAGCCAGTTCAAGAAACTGGGTATTTTGCACTGGCTGTTCACGCGGCGCATTCTGGCTTATGCCGTGTGGTTGGTATGGTCGGTCTTTTTTTCGTTTCTGCTACTGTTTTACCTCGGTTCCGCGGATAAGCAGGAATGGATCGTCTGCTTTGCCGCCATTCCAGTATTTGCCGTCGTTTATACCGTTTTTTTTCCGGTCGCGGCGCGTGAATACAAACCATACATCGCTGTGCACAAATCGCTGACCTGGGCGCGCTGGGTTACGGCATTGGCGATGGCGGTATTTTTTGTTTTCTTTACCGATCACGCCGGTACTAGCCGTCAATATGTTTCGCTGACCGAGGCGGTCGCGGCGGAAAGTCAGAAATTGGAAGGCATGACCAACAGCATTCTGATTCTTGAAACAAACCGCTTGCTGGGTTTCATCGAGGGTATGAAGCGCTATGCATTGGGTGGCCTGCATTCGTTCGACGACCTGCTGTATTTGGCGGTTATTTTTCTCGGCAGCGTGCTGTTTTTTTATAACGTGGCGTTGGGAATTTCCAGTTTTATGGTGCCACTCGCCGAATACCGCCGTGTCTTTGCGCCGGTACAGGACAGCGACGAGCCGCCCGCGGTGTCGCCTTGGGCATGGGCAATTACGTCGGCATTCGCCACCTTTTTCATTTTTTTCATTTATGTGCCATCGACGGTTTATGTCGATGCTTGGTTGCGTTCCAATCCGGAAACCGTTGAAGAAATCCGTGCCGCACGGCAAACCGCCGTTCAAACTGTGGAGATGATCGGTGATGAATACTATAAACCGGGGACGGCGGCGCAAATCGAACAAGCCTATCTCGACAGTCTCAGCAAGATGGAAGCGTCACTGGGAAAATTACGCGAGACCACCGGCACCGGTTTCCAGCAAATGGCCGACAACGTCGATGCTTATCTCGATTGGTATTACAGTTTGCCAGGAGAATATGAGCGCATTGTGGCGCTCGCAACCGGCGCGCTGGAAACCTGGATGGCCGAGAAATTGCAGAATTATCTGATGCAAGGGAATGTCTTCGGTCCGGTGCAGCAATCCATCGAAGATGTATTGCACAATAACCAGCAGTTGCGCACTGAGCATATGCAAAAAGTGGAACAGATTTTGGCGGAGAACCGTGTCGAGCGCATCGACGATTCCCAGCTTGAGATCGTCCGGCACTCTTCGTTAAATGCGCTCAAGGAACCGCCCGCACACAGCGTGATCGTCAATCTGGAAAACCGAGTGCTGATTTCCGGCGGTATCGGTACCGCCGGTGCGATTACCGGCGCCATCGCCGGCAAAATCACCGCCAAAGTAGCGGGCAAAGGCATCATCAAACTCGGCGCGCAAGCTCTGATCAAAGTCACTGCCGGCAAAGCGGTCAGCGCTTTAGGCGGCGCTGCCGCGGGTGCTGCAACAGGAGCGGCATTCGGATCGTTCATTCCCGGTATCGGCACGGCCATCGGCGCAGCCATCGGTGGTATCATTGGTGGCATCACGATCGGCTTGACCGTCGAAAAGCTCTTGTTAATGCTGGAAGAAGCGTTTTCACGCGAAGAATTTAAACTTCAGATACTGGATGCGATCGAAGAGGAGCGCATCGAATTTGAGAAATTTTTAAATACGCCCGCTTTATCGGACAAAACCCCCAGCAGCACCGATGCAGCAACGGTACCCTGAAATTTGAGCCAGCAAACCATAACCTTGGGATTTGAATGGAACATAATGTCGCCCTGATCACCACAATCGCAGCTGGTTTCGGCCTGGCTTTGATTTTTGGTTTCATCGCGGAAAAGCTTAAAACACCGGCTCTGGTCGGTTATTTGCTAGCCGGAATCGCCATCAGTCCGACCACACCGGGGTTTGCCGCCGATGTCGGTATCGCCTCGCAATTGTCGGAAATCGGTGTGATGCTGCTGATGTTCGGGGTCGGATTACACTTTTCGCTGGATGATTTGCTGTCGGTCAAACGGATTGCAGTACCCGGCGCCATCGTCCAGATGGCCGTTGCGACCGGTCTGGGCATGACGCTGGCTTCCTGGTGGGAATGGAGCCTCGGTGAAGGATTGGTATTGGGTCTGTCGTTATCCTGCGCCAGCACGGTGGTATTGCTGAAAGCGCTGGAATCGCGCGGTTTCCTGGAATCGATGAATGGCCGCATCGCAGTCGGCTGGTTGATTGTCGAAGATCTGGTAACGGTACTGATCCTGGTATTATTGCCGACATTTGCAACCATGTTGGGCGGCACAAATGAGAATGGCAATCCGGCCGATCCGCTATGGCGCACGATCGGTATCACGTTATTGCTGGTTTCCGCTTTTATCGCCTTGATGCTGATCGTCGGCCGCCGTTTCTTACCTTGGTTGTTGTGGCAAGTCGCCCGCACCGGTTCGCGCGAAATGTTCACCTTGGCGGTCGTCGCCGTCGCCATTTGTATCGCTTACGGCGCTGCAATATTGTTCAATGTGTCATTCGCCTTGGGCGCTTTTTTTGCCGGCATGGTGATGCGCGAATCCAAATTCAGCCAACGCGCCGCCGAGGAGTCGCTGCCGCTGCGCGATGCGTTTGCCGTACTGTTTTTTGTCTCCGTTGGTATGCTGTTTGACCCGGCTGTACTCATCGAGGAACCAACGCGCGTTCTCGCCGTGGTTGCCATCATTATCGTCGGCAAATCGATGGCGGCGATGTTATTGGTTCTAATTCTGCGCTATCCACTCACTACCTCGTTGACCGTTGCCGCCAGTCTGGGGCAAATCGGCGAATTTTCCTTCATTCTGGCTGGATTGGGGTTGTCGCTTGGATTGATGCCGCCCGAGGGCATGAGCTTGGTGCTCGCCGGCGCACTGATTTCCATCGCTTTCAATCCGATCGCTTTTGCCGCCATCACGCCGTTCAAGAATCTGATCTTGAAACATTCCACCTTGGCGCGTAAATATGAGAGCCGGGACGATCCGTATGCGGAATTACCGATGAGCACCGAGCGCAAATTTCTTGAAGGTCAAGTTGTGCTGGTGGGTTACGGACATGTCGGCCAGCGCGTTGCACAAGCGCTCAATGAAAAGAATATTCCATACATCGTCGCAGAGCAAAATCGCGAGCTGGTGCAAGACTTACGCAAGCAAAGCATCAATGCGGTATCCGGTGACGCAGCCGAACCTTCAGTGCTAATACAAGCGCATATCAAGGATGCCGCCATGCTGGTGATCGCTACGCCGGATTTGCTGAACGTGCGGCAAATGATCGATACCGCACGCACGCTGAATCCCGATATCGAAATCGTTT
>CAYQZF010000068.1:0-11779 GCA_964421895.1 uncultured Nitrosomonas sp.
GGATGAATTCATCGATGCGCGATACATCGCCGATTTCTTCCAGCATATGCAGGCACGCTTCGTTCGCACCGCCGTGCGCGGGTCCCCACAAGCAGGAAATACCGGCGGAGATGCAAGCAAACGGATTGGCGCCACTGGAGCCCGCCAGCCGCACCGTCGAGGTGGAGGCATTTTGCTCGTGATCGGCATGCAGAATCAGAATTCGATCTAAGGCGCGCACGATCACCGGATTGGCTTCGTATTTCTCCGTCGGCACGGAGAACATCATATGCAGGAAATTTTCCGCGTAGCTCAGTCTATTTTGCGGATAAACATAGGGCTGACCGATGTTGTACTTATACGCCATGGCGGTAATCGTCGGCAATTTCGCAATCAAACGAAAGGCCGATTGTTCGCGGTGCACCGGATCGGAAATATTCAATGAATCATGATAAAACGCCGACAATGCGCCGACTACGCCGACCATCACCGCCATCGGATGCGCATCGCGGCGGAAGCCGCTGTAAAAACGCACCAACTGCTCATGCAGCATCGAATGATTTTTAATCGCGGCATCGAAGGTCTTTTTCTGTTCGGGTGCGGGCAATTCACCGTGCAGCAATAAGTAACAAACATCGATAAAATCGCAATGCAGCGCCAGTTGTTCGATCGGATAGCCGCGGTACAACAGAATTCCTTTATCGCCATCGATGAAGGTAATCGTGGAGCTATTGCTGGCCGTCGACACAAACCCGGGGTCATAAGTAAACATACCGCTTTGCGCATGCAACTTGCGAATATCGATGACATCCGGCCCCATGGTTCCGGATAAAACCGGTAGCTCGATGGGTGCGCTGCCATTATTCAGATTCAGCGTCGCTGTGCCTTTTTGTGCCATATGACTTCTCCACTTAATGCGAATGATTGATTAGTATGCACTGTTACCAGGCCCCGGAATCGCCAAAATACTACCGCCGGAAACCTAAGGGAGTTCTGAAAAACGACTACACTCGGCCATACCGCGTTGGAATCAGATTCAAAATGTTCATTTACCTTTTGTAAACTGCACTTTTTCACCCGATTTCGCCTTGCCTGACCATCGCTCGATACCTTTTTCAGAACTTCCCTAACTCTTTTGCAGTATTTCCAGTACCGGTTGCAAACTGCGATCGGCAGGAGTTTGTCTTTCCGAAATCAGATCCCACAAATCATTATCCGGTAACGACAGCAATCGTTCAAACTGCTCCAGCCCCTGCTGATCCAATTGCGCGTAATATTGATCCATGAAACGCTGCAACACGATATCCAATTCGAGCAAACCGCGCCGGCAACGCCAACGCGCGCGTTCGAATTCCTTCATACCATTCTTTTGACCATCATGTCCTTGATTTTGCCGATTGCTTTTGTCGGATTCAAGCCTTTCGGGCACGCATCGACGCAATTCATGATGGAATGGCAGCGAAACAACCGGTAAGGATCTTCCAGATTATCCAACCGTTCCGCAGTCGCCTGATCACGGCTATCCGCCAGAAACCGGTACGCTTGCAGCAACCCTGCCGGGCCGACAAATTTATCCGGATTCCACCAGAACGACGGGCACGATGTCGTACAGCATGCACATAAAATGCACTCGTACACACCATCCAAAGCCGCACGCTCTTCCGGTGACTGCAACCGTTCGGTTTCCGGCGGCGGGTCGTTGTTGATCAAATAAGGTTTGATCGAATGATATTGTTGGAAAAACTGCGTCATATCGACGATCAAATCGCGAATTACCGGCAAACCCGGCAGCGGGCGAATTTCCACCGGTTCTTTCAGATCGCGCAACGGTGTAATACACGAAAGTCCGTTGCGGCCGTTGATATTCATCGCATCCGACCCACACACTCCTTCGCGGCAAGAGCGGCGCAAACTCAAACTATCATCGATCGATTTGATACGCAACAACGCATCCAGCAGCATCTTGTCGGTCGGCGCCAGCTGGATGTCGTAATCCTGCATGTAGGGCTTATCGTCTTTATCGGGATCGTAGCGGTAAATCGAAAACTTCATAGACTGGCTCCGGCTGGTTGGATGATGGATTCAAGTCAAAAATAATTTCGAATGGCATGAAGTATACAGATTTGAAACCGGATTGACATCGTTTTGACATGATCAATTAAAACCGGACACGTTAGTTAAGCTGCCTTTATCGATTTTTCTGCTTCTGCTTCATATTGGTTTGGACTTTTGTAATTCAGATATGAATGCAGTCTTTGGTTGTTATAAAACACGGCAGTAGCCGCCGCAACCAGAGCTCCAATCAACCACTTTTCTAGAAAACAAATCAATGACAACTGCCAGATACAGCCAGCCTTCTTGTGACCAGATGCAGGTGATATCGCAAACATGCACTTGATCCGGTTTGGCATATCCTGCACAGCAGTGATACCAATCATCACGCCGGTTTCTGCGGTGCTGCTCATAATCATAGTAAGAACTGCGGCTGACACCCAATAACCGGCGCATTAGGCCGACCGGGTAGATCTTCTTCTTTTGGGTGATGAACGAATGCTTCACTTCGTTTCTTTCGCTTCAATCCCCGCCGCCTCCTTTAATATTTGCCGCTCCAGCTTTAATTGCTTGTCTTCTATCTTAAGCCGCCGGATTTCTTCCTGATCCGGCGCTAGTTTTCCATTGCCCCGGAATGCTTGTCCATTATTATCCGCCTGGCTTTCCTTGATCCATCTCCAAGCATGTTCACCCTGATTTTCAGGTTCCGGGCCGCTTCTGCTATCGTTAATCCAGTACCAGGCTGACCGCATCCAGCTTGAATGCCTTTGTATGTTGTTTCCTCTGTTCTATTGCTTCCTCCAATCAGGACTATTTTCTCTTAAATGGAGTGTCCGGCTCTATTGGGACACGTCATTTGGTTGAAATTGCAAATTGTGAGGCCGGTCAATGAAGCACCACTCAACTTCCTTGATCAAGGCAATGATTTGCTGTCCACTGTACTTCGATTTCTTCATCACAGAGCTACTTTTGGTTAAGAAAACGCTACTAATTAAATCTAATTTCCGAGGAGACTACAGATCTGCTTGAGCCAAGCATGCTCACAGTAATATTTCCTGATATATCTTTCCGGATAATGTCTAGAATTCTATTCATGGCAGGCGGTGTAAGAACTCTCAGTGCTGTTTTCAGAGAGGTTGATAGAAATAAGCGTTGAGTATTTCATAAGGAATAACCTTGTTCAAACTCTTATGGGGTTTCACAGTATTGTAGAAATTGATGAAACGGAAAAGCTGAACGCACCGGCCAGCGCCGCCTTTAAAGGAAACTTGGTTGTGCCACATGTTCATCAGGGTGTGGATGACCCGCTCTGCTTTACCGTTAGTTTGCGGACGACTGATGCGGATAAACTTCTGACCGATACCGTGTTGCCTGCAAGCTTTGCCGAAAGCATGATTGTCAGTTCCTTTAAATTCCGTACCGTTATCCGAATCAGCACAATCGATCTGATAGGGGCACTCACCGGATGCAATCGTTGCTTCCGGCGTTAGCAGCGATCGCCGATATTCCCGCGATCGCATAGGTTATAAAAATGGCTGGCTATAGACAGGGGGGGTCGTGGCTGGCTACGAATGGCTCCGCGATCGCAGAGCTCGGCTTGAAATACCGCAAGTAAGTCTTCCAGCAGCTTCTCCGCGCAGAAGGGTTGACTGCGAGAGAGGGAATCCGCTTTTACAGCAACTTACTCTCGTATTCCGTAAGAATACCGGTCATTATCGACCGTAATGCAATCGCTCTATCGGTATTTCCGGTATTGATCGCGTCTTTCATATCCCGGATTGCGTTTTCCAGACTGGCGCGCTTCGATGCATTTAAACGCTGCCCGAGATCGGCTAAGAAAATGCCGGTATACAACGACAATCTTTCCAAAGCCAGCACGGCTTGATTCTTATCGGCAATGAAATTGGCTTCAATTTGATGAATGCTTCTTTCTACCTGCCCCAGAATGCCTCTGCTGATTTCACTGACGATTTTATCAGCAACGACATTGGATAAATCGCCTGTGAACTGGGCTTTGATCTGATTGCTTCCGGATGAATTATCTTGAGCGATAAAACTTTCCACGATGCGATAAAAATATTCCGCTTCGACCTGCGCTTCCCTGGCTTCGTCAACATCGGCGGTTCTATGTTCGATAATGCCTTGAACTTCCCGCAGCACGCCGACCAGAAAACTCCTGACCAATGGGATGACGATGTTTTCACGCGCCAGCGCCAAGGTTTGCGCATCTTCCGCATCGGCCTTATCGAACGCCCGTTTACCTTGAACAAAAGCAGCGGTTATCTGATAGTCGAGATCCGCATCGCTGCCCGACACAATCGATTGCTTATCCGAAGAAAGCACTTTGTCTTCCTTGTTCGCTGTTTTGGCAATCGCCGAGTAAGCGGTATACGCTCTGTCCCATTCCAGCGTGAGTGCATCGGCCGATAAATGGTCAAACTGCTCCAGAGCCAACGTAACGCGATTGTAAACAACCAGAGCAAACATTTTCTGCAGCGACTTATCGATCACTTGCAATGCCAAGGCGATTTGATTGCCTGATTTAGCTTGTGCAATGGCTGCCGAGACATCTTGATCAATCGTTTGCCCATAGACTTGATCGGCCAGTTGCGTCAGTTGTTGTAAATCTCCTGCATATTTCGCGGCAATGGCGTCAGCATCGATCGGCGCCTGATTCCGCAGCACATCGATTGCCTGGTAGCTGGCCAATGCATTTTCAACGATAGCGGTGTGTTGCACCACTTCATACTTGGCACGATTCAGCGCATTTTCATACTTTGTCAAAAGAGCCGATATGGCGTTACGCGCCTGTTCGGATTTTGGTGCACTGATTTCGTTGCTGGCGGTGAGTAAATTTTCCAGCTCATTTTCCAGACTGTTCCGGTCAGCAGCGCCCAATCGCAACTCAAGATCGGGCAACAGAATGCGGGCAAAGTATTTGGCCCCCGCCGCTTCGGCCATCGCTGCCGCGCGATTTTTCTCTTTAATCGCATTTGCTTGACCATTGATCTCGGCAACCACCCGGCCGATGAAACCTTCTCCTAATTCGCTCACAATTTCATCGGCGGCGACTGTCGATGCATCGCCCGTCAATTGCGCTCTGATCCTTAGGCTACCGGCAGGATTTCCTCTGGCCACCAGCGACTCGATCACGCGATAAAAGACTTCGCCTTCTTTCTGATCAAGCCTCGTTTTCTCTGAATCGAAGTTTCTAAGTTCAATGATTTCGGCGACTTCACGTAACACTGCAATGTAATAAGCCCGTGCGAGTGTCATTCGGATCGCATACCGTGCAACTTGTACGGTAATGAAATCTTCGTCCGGATTGCTTTTATTCAAGGCTGTTCTGACCTTGGAAAAATGATCGTTGATTTCAACATCCAGCCCCGGATTGTTGCCCGCTTGAAGGCCTTGTCTATCGGCGGTTAGCACTTGATTTTCCCGGGCTACCGTTGCGGAAATAGCCTGAAAGGCCGCGACCGATTCATCCAGCATCGCGGTCAAATCGGTTGTCGTTCCGGTTTTAAATTGATCCCGGATAGCGGCAATGCGATTCCAAATCGCTTGATAAAAAACGCGCTGCAATGTTTTGTCGAGAACCTGTACAGCGAACGTTGGCGCATGATCATTCTTAATATCGTCAATCGCAGCCAGAACATCGCTATCCAGGCTTAGTGAATTCGCGGTATCGATCTCTTGCGTCAAAGTCTGTAATGCACCTGCATACACAACCGCTATCGCACCGCCGTCAATCGGCGATTGCCGCCGCAACGTACCGATCGTCTTATAGGCCGTGACTGCTGATTCGATGCCCGCAACATTGGATGCAGCCACTGCATGATTCATCCACACCACGAAAACACACAACCCCGCAATCATCGAGTAAACCCATGAGTTACTGAGTCTTCCATACTTAGGTATCATCAAAGCTCCTTTATTAGTTAATCAATTAGCATTAATGCTAATAATAATGATAATAATTATCATTAACTAACTCAAGCAATTTTTTTAGTGTGCTAAAAACCTGCGATTAACGATGCCCGGATAGCGATCGGGGAACCAGGTGTAATGTTGTAATCGTTTTGCGCTGCAGCGTAATATTTGGCATCAAACAAATTTTCAATATTCAATTGCCCGCGAAACCATTTTGAAAACTGCGCATACAGTGCGGCATCGACACGGGTATAACTAGGCAAAATAACCTGATTGCCCACTGAAGCGTACATACTGCCGCGGTAAACCACACTCAATGCCGCGCCAACCCTCGGTGTAATATCATACCGGCTCAATATGGAAAACGTATGACGCGGCAATTCCGCAACCGATGCGCCTTTCTGTGCTACGCCCAAAATATTGCTGGTGATTTCTCCAGTTTGATAGGCATACGCTCCCATCACATTCCAATTTGCCGTAATCTTTCCGGCAAGACCGACTTCAACACCTTCGGTACGCTGACCTTTAGTCAGGATAGTCTGATCCGGCGCATTGGGAGTCACCGTAATCGAACTCAGCACGTTAGTGCGATCCAATTGATACGCAGCAGCGGTGAAAGCCAGATCTGGCTGCACATCCCATTTAACTCCCACTTCCAGAGTAGTAAATTTTTCCGGTTTTAGCGTTTCGACCGTGACGTTCAAGCCGGTCAACTGATCACCAGCTCGTGGGACGTATGCCTGGCTATAGCTCGCGTAAATCGAAGCCGGAGCAATCGGTTTATAGATCAAACCAAAACGAGGGGCAATCAAACCATCTTGTGTTTTTAGATGATCCCGCGCGCCATTCTTCTGCTGAAAATCGACGTCAAACATGTCGTAACGCACACCGGCGATCGCTTGCAATTGCGGAATAATCTCGATCTGATCCTGAACATAGAGCGAGGTTATATTGACAACGCTACGGTTCAATGCATCGACACTCCCAAGGCTATCCCTGGTTTTGAAAGTAATGGGGTTATGGGCGATCGGATTACTCAACGGAACAGTCACACTGGTGGTTTTATTATCAAATAAGCCGGTTTCACGCCTGTTATGCGTTTCTTGCCGACCGACTTCAATACCGGCCATCAATGTATGGGCAACGAATCCAGTGTTTAAGGAATATAGTAAATTAGTCTGATTAAAAACATTTTCACGCGCTGTCGCATTGTTATAGGCTCCCAGTGGAACTTGGTTCAAGGCATCTACTCCGCCACTGGCAAACACATTTTGATAGAACTTATCGTAGTTCGCATAATTTGTACGGTTCTGCAGCGTAATGCCGGTCTCGAATTTATGCTCGATCAGGGAATTAAAAGCCAACACGTCGGCATTCGCATGACTGCGCTTGGGGTCACCAAAAAACTGCGAACGACTGATATCGACAGGCCGTCCTCCAAATGAAGTAATGCCCCGATCCGCAGTACGATGATCATGGAAACGCTCCATGCTGGCAACTATTTTGGTTCGATTCGTCGGTTTAATCGTCACTGTCGGTGAAATACCAAACCGCTTCATACTGACATCATCGCGAAAACTGCCGGAATCCTCGAATAGTGCATTCAAGCGGATTGCCGCCATGTCATTGATCACATAGCCGACATCCGCTGTCATTCTTTTCTGATTGAACGACCCGCCTTGAAAAATAAACTCTTGCACCGGATTCCAATTGGCTTGCTTCATGGAACGGTTGACCACACCACCCGAGCCACCACGACCAAAAATCATACCGTTAGCACCTTTGAGCACCTCAATGCGTTCCGTGCCATACAGATCGCGATAATATTCCACGTCATCGCGAATGCCGTCGGTAAAAAAATCAGCGGTGGAACGGTTACCGCGAAATACTAATGCATCGCGATTGCCTTCGCCTTGCGAAATACCGACACCAGGCACATACCGGACTGCGTCTCCGATGCTTCGCACCGACTGATCTTTGATCAGCTCGTTGGTTATTACCGTAATGGATTGCGGCACATCGCGCAGTAAAGTATTGGTTTTGGTCGCCGTGCTGGTGCTCGCCGCCGCATAGCGATTGGTATTATCCGCCGTGACTTGTATCGTCGGCAGCGTAGTGACCGCAGGTTCAGTTGAAGCCGAGGGTATCGCAACAATGGCAAAACCGCCATCCCGCTGTGTTACTTGCAAACCGGACCCAGCAAGCAACTGATCAAACCCTGCTTTAATGTCAAAATTGCCTTCCAGACCGAAAGTTACTTTTCCTTCTAATAATGCAGGGTCAAGAGCAAGTTTTATTCCCGCCTGCTGTGAAAACTGAATAAGGGCTTCGTGCAGATAACCAGCGGGAATGTTGTAGGTTCGCGCGGCAGTTGATGGAGTTACTGATTGTGCGGCGCTGGGCTTAGGAAGAAAAACCGCCGTTAGAGACAAACTGTAGAATATCGCATAAAAAAAGATGCATCTAGCAAAACCACGAATAGTCATATCATCAGTGAGTGCAAAATTATTTTTGCAACTCTTACCAAATCCGAAGGTAAGTAATTATTTTTATTTTTAAATGCGCAAAACAACAATCATGTGGCGCTGAAAAATATTTGATGCCGATCAAGTAGTCAATTCCAATTTGACAACTTCATCTCAATGCCTCTTATGCATCAAATCATCTTGGATGACTGCTTCAGAGCGCCGTTTCGCACATGCAAGCTGATTGAGAAACAAAATTTTGTACCTGGGATTTCTGCAATAATGTTTGATCCAACACCTCTTTTGCATGACAAGCGCACCGACCGCATTGCTCCGTAACACCCAAGCTGGCCTTTAAATCCCTCATCCGGCCCGCACCTTGGTAGACTGCCTCACGCAGCGCACTCTCGGTTACCCCTTTACAGATACATACATACATTTTGAATACCTTACAATCTCTAGTTAAAAAATTATTATCTTAAAAACAATAATCTAAGAGTCATTAATAATGAGAATGATTCTTAATTATACTGATTTCTTAATAAATTGCAAGTATCAATCAAGCTAGCAATCACAGAAAGCAAAATGCCGGATAGGCAACTGCACCTTGGTTATCAGCAAAAATTTGTTGAGTCGGTGCAAGACATATAGCATACTAATCACGCATCAATTTTCAGCGCGCATTTTTCACGGAACTTCACCCGTAAATCCTCTAAAATTTCGAATTTTCACAGGCAATTTAATGTTTATCAGCGTACTTGACCTTTTCAAAATCGGTGTCGGCCCATCCAGTTCACATACCATGGGTCCCATGGTTGCAGCCAAAGATTTTCGCGGCCGCATCCAGGCTTTTGTTACCAGTCATGTGCTTCCACCTTTCCTGCAGGTGCGTTGCACATTGCGCGGATCGCTGGCGTTTACCGGCAAAGGACACGCCACCGATCGCGCAGTGACTTTAGGTATGAACGAATATACTCCGCAAGGATTGGCTAAACTGGATGTCAATGAACTGTTTCAAAGGCTCTGGCAACAACAAACGCTACAGATCAATGAATCGCTCACCGTTCATTTCAACCCCGCCGAAGACATCATTTTCGATCGCGGAGATCCACTGCCGGAGCATCCCAATGGCATGATTTTTCAGTTGCTCGACGGAACTGGTAAAACACTGTTGACAGAAACCTACTTCTCAATCGGCGGTGGGTTCATTTCCACATTGGCCGAAATCGGTCAGATCGTTGCGCCGATCAAAATGGAAGCGGCCAGCTCCTGCGGATTCCCGTTCGATTGCGCCAATCAAATGATGAAAATGTCCGCCGACAGCGGATTATCGGTGGCCGCCATGAAACGCAGCAACGAGCTCGAACGCATCAGTGAACAAGCATTGAATGACGGTTTGGATGCCATCTGGGATGCTATGCGCACCTGTCTAGAAAAAGGTTTGGTGGCCGAAGGCCGGTTACCCGGCGGACTCAACATTAAACGCCGCGCGCATGCGCTGTTTCTGCAATTACAAAACAATCCGCAAAAAGCCAACTTAAACGACTGGCTGTGCGCTTACGCGATGGCGGTCAACGAGGAAAACGCTGCTGGTCACATGGTGGTCACCGCGCCGACCAACGGTGCTGCGGGTGTTATTCCGGCGGTGATCTATTACGCGGTAAAACACGAAGGGGCAACGCCACAACAAGTTCGCGACTTCCTGTTGGTGGCGGGCGCGATCGGCGGCCTGATCAAGCACAACAGCTCGATTTCCGGCGCTGAAGTGGGCTGTCAGGGCGAAGTTGGCTCCGCTTCCGCGATGGCGGCGGCCGGTTTATGCGCAATCAAGGGTGGCACCACGCCACAAATCGAAAATGCAGCGGAAATCGCGCTCGAACATCATTTGGGCATGACCTGCGATCCGGTCGGCAGTCTGGTGCAAGTGCCTTGCATCGAACGCAACGGCTTCGGCGCCATCAAGGCTTACACCGCAGCTTCATTGGCCATCCGCGGAGACGGACAGCATTTCATGTCGCTCGACAACTGTATCGCCGCGATGAAACAAACCGGATTGGAAATGTCAGTGAAATATAAGGAAACCTCGCTGGGCGGATTGGCGGTCAGCATCACCGAATGTTAGGGAAACTTGGAAAAAGATAGCGAGCAACGGTCAGGCAAGGCGGAATCAGACGAAAATGCGCGGTTTACGAGATGTCAATGGGCAATTTGAGTCTGATTTCAACACAGCATGACCAAGCGCAGTAGTTTCTCAAAACTTCCTTAGATCGGGCGAATTCGCACCGGTCACTTTTCCCGGTGCAATTTTCCGATCACCGAACGCACGCCGCGCACGACGAAATACACCGCGATGACGACAAAAGGAATCGTGATGCCGGTCAGCAGTTCGACATTGATATCCTGCCCCGCCGCTTTCAGCGCTTTCAGTCCGTAACCGACGATACCCAGCAGATAGTAGCTTAACACCACCACGGACAAACCTTCCACTGTTTCCTGCATGCGCAGTTGCACGTGGGCGCGGTTGTCCATGGATTTCAGCAGATCGCGGATCTGTCCTTCCATCGACAAGTCGACACGGGTGCGCAATAACGCCGATGCACGTCCCAAACGGGTCGACAGCGTTTCCAGCTTGGTATGCACCAGTTCGCACGTGCCCATCGCTGACGACAACCGCTGGATCATGAATTCTTGCAGCATCTGCAAACCCTCGATACGTTCCTCGCGCAATTCGGTGATACGCAACTTGACGATATCATAATAGGCCCGGGATGCGTTGAAACGATGGCTAGTCAACGCCGACAAACGCTCGGTTTCCGCCGCCAATTGCGTCAATTCATTGAGCAAACGTTGCTCGTCCTCGATGCAGGTCAGTTGCACATGGCTGGCGGTCAGTTCGGCCAGGCGTTGATCGGCGCGCGCCAGCTGCGGAATGATCTTGCGTGTGATGGGCAGCGGCAACATCGCCAGCATGCGGTAGGTTTCGATTTCCAGCAAACGCTGCACCAGCCGGCCGACCTGGCGGCTGCGCAAATTGTCGTCGTGGATCAGAATACGGCCGAAATTATCGGCGTGAATCTGGTTATCGCTCCACACACTGGCTGCCCCGCCCGCCACCTTGGAACCGATCACCGTGCCGGAAGCAAACAGCGTCACCAGCTCGTGCAAGCTGCGTTTAGGGCGCGCGCGATCTTCCAGCGCGATATGCGTCGCCGCCAGCAATTCGCCCGGCAAACGCGCCAGCCAATCCTGCGGCAGGTAGGTGACCGGTGGATGGGCGAATGGGATCTCAAATGGCTTGGCGCGGTAAATCGTGTAAGTCGAGTACTCGGTATGCCGTTCCCAGCGCAGAC
>CAYQZF010000069.1:0-11735 GCA_964421895.1 uncultured Nitrosomonas sp.
ATCGAGTGGGAGTGATTTAACGTTTCGTATTGACTTGCATTGATTTGTAAAAATTGCCACAAAACCCGCTTAATTGCGGGTTTTTTGTTTCTTTTTTTGTTTGGAAAATAATGGCGTTGAAAGGCAATTTCGTACCATGAGAGACCTTTGCACGGTTTCAATCCCAATTCTGGATCAGTTGATACAATTACTTTTTAAATCTCTCCGGGATTTATTCCCCGCCCCTTGGGGCGTAATATATTCGTGTGAGCGAATATATGCATAAGAGCCATAATGTAACGGTGCTGCTTTATCATCTGGTGTTTCCGGCGAAATATCGCCGCGCCGTATTTGACGAGGCTGTGGATGGGGTGTTGCGGGATGTCTGTTTAGATCTCGAACGGCGTTACCAGTTGAAGTTCATGGAGATCGGTACGGATAAGGATCATGTGCATTTTCTGGTGCAGTCGGTTCCCGCATACAGTGTCACAAAACTGGTAACACTGATCAAGAGCATCACGGCGCGGGAGGTGTTTCGCGTGTGCCCTCATGTGAAGAAACAGTTGTGGGGCGGAGAATTCTGGACTGATGGTTATTTCGTCAGTACAGTTGGCCGTCATGGCGATGAGGACACAATAAGAAATTACGTTAAAAAGCAGGGAGATGTCTATCAGCAGTTATACGAAGACAGACAACTCGCTCTCTTCTGATACCCCGCTGCTTGCGGCGGGGTTGTTCATTTGGAACAGCAAGGCGCCTCCGGATTCAGGGAAAGACAGATATCCCAATTCATCCAGGATGACTGCGTCAAATTGGATGAGTCTTCTGGCTAGATTTCTAGTTTTATTCAGTTTTTTTTCTTGTTCCAACAGATTTACCAGATCAACGGCGTTGAAGAATCTTATACGTTTTCCATGATGGATAGCTGCAATACCCAGTGCAGTGGCCAAATGGGTTTTACCTGTTCCCGTGCCACCGACCAGAATGAGGTTATGTGCATCATCCATAAAACCAGCAGTTGCGAGTTGCTCTATTTGCTGGCGTGAGAGCAGTGTTTCATTCCAGTCAAATTTCACCAAATCCCGGTGAATTGGAAACTTTGCAACTTTCAACTGGTATTTCAGGCTGCGCATTTGACGATCTACAATTTCGGCGTTGATCAGCTGGCTCAGCATGATTTCGGGAGATTGCATTTGCTTGCGTTGCGATACTTCCGCTCTTAACTCAGACCATGCCTCTGCCATACCATACAAGTGCAATGCTTTGAGCTGGGTTAGTAGATCAGTGGACATAGTGGCTTCCCAGCAGTCGATCATAACGCTGACAATCCGCTTGAGGCTCAGTGATTAACTGTAAATTATCGCTGGCATTCAATGTTTTGGGGCGGATAGGCTCAATCAAGCGTCTGACTGCATTCTGTAGTACGTTTGCATTGACAACGCCTGATTTCAATACCAACTCACAGGCTGTCTCGAGCGCATCCAATCCAGCTTCACGGGTGAGTAACAACAGATCAACAAAGGCGCGTTCATTTTTATCCTGTTGCCGCAGGATCGAACGCACGTGTCGAATCACCTCCGGCAGTTCCCAATTCTGGTTTACCTACAAAAACGGTATCCACAATCGTTTTAGGATTGTCATAAATCATCTGCAAGGTCACGCCACCATAAAACGCAAATGCTTTATCATGCGCATCCATCACCATTTCCTGTGCTTCTCTGAGATAAGCGACTACAAACATTTTACGGCTGTACGCAAGACGGAAATGCGCCGCTTTGATAGCTTGCTCTATACCGCCGATCTCGACAACTTCCTGGCTCCAGTCAAATTGACAGACTTCACCGGGCTTAAACGCCAAAGGAACAAAGGCTTGCTTTAATGAAGGTGTGTTCTTGTAACTGCCCTTCCATTGTTTAACAGCCTAACACTGTCATAAGCACCTGTATAACCCTCATCAACCAAACCTTCATATAAGCGCACGGCTGTACGGCGTTGCCTCTGGGGTAGCAATGCTTCTGCTTCAAGCCATTTCGTTAATAACACCTTGAATTCACCCAGTTTGGGTGCAATTTGAATTTGACGCTGATATATCGGTTCAGCTTCTATCTGTAAATGTTTCCTGACCGTGGGGCGTGATACCCCCAATGAACGCGCTATTGAACTGATACTTTCCTTGCTAACAAAATGACGCTTTCTGACTTCGGCAATAATATCCATTGTTATCACTCCAGAATTCTCCGACTAAATGTCGGATATTTAACAATCCTGGGTGGAAACTTTTCAATGCCGATTTACCCAAAATCCCGGTAAGTTTTGCACCCCGATTGACACAGCCAATACGGCAAATCCGTTCGCAGGGACAAACTTGAAGACGAATTTGAGATGCTGTTGAGTGAAATGAAGCCTTCCAGGGATATGTTCTTCCTGGCTGCGGAGATTTTTACCGATCTGTGGAACATCCGGCGCAATGACGCAAAGCAGGGAGCGGATGCAATCCGCCACAATCTTGTTCAGATTGAGCGCAAGACAGAACAGTTTTTTGACCGGATCGCAGAAGCCGATAACTCGATATTGATTACGGATTATGAGAAAAAGATACGTCAATTGGAAGAAGAAAAGATTACGCTTGATGAAAAAATCGCGCAATGCGGCCGTTCACTGTAATCGTTCGATGGAACGTTTAGAATCGCCATTTCATTTCTGTCAAACCTGTATCAACTCTGGGTTTCTGATAGATTAGAGCATAGAAGAGCCGTCCTAAAGCTCGCTTTCAGCGAACGAATTCGGTATTGCCGGAATGAGGGGTTTAGAACCCCCGAAAAGTCGCTTCCATTCTTGCTTTTGGAAGGAAGCGATGGGGTGAAGCATAAAATGGTGGAAAAGGCCGGAAAGACCTTGAACCAACTTTTCTCAATTCCACAGGACTGGAATGAAATCTTGAAGGATATCCCGATGGATAATTATCCGGAGCCCTGACAAATCTTAACCAATTGACACGCCTTTAGCAGCGGTATGCCGAGCAATCGGATACCGCTGTTTTCTTATCTCAAATCCTTTTTCTCGTTCTGTGCCCTTCTTCGTTTCCCGGCGAGTGAAGGCCGGATGTGTATTGTTTGCCTCTCAGGGCGGCGGTGCTGCCAAGCTGGCCGCGCATCTGCTCAATGACCGGGATAACGATCATGTCGAACTGTATGAAGTCAGCGGATTTGTGGCCGATAATCTGTCTGATGCTTTGCAGGAAGCTCGTGCCCAGGCAATGGGTACGCGCTGCAACCAGTATCTATTCTCCGTCAGCCTCAATCCGCCGGAGACGAAGAAAGTCGGAACGGATGTTTTCGAGCAGGCCATTAGCCGTATTGAAGAGCGCACGAACTTACAGGATCAGCCGCGTGTGATCGTCTTTCATGAAAAAGAAGGCAGACGCCATGCGCATTGCGTCTGGTCGCGCATCGACACCTAAGAGATGAAAGCGGTCAATCTGCCGTTTTACAAAAGCAAACTCATGGAGATTTCAAAAGAAATCTACCTGGAGCAAGGCTGGAAACTGCCTGCCGGATTGATAGAACGTGGACAAAACAATCCGCTTAATTTCACGCGGGCGCAATGGGAACAAGCCAAACGGCTGGACGACGATCCAAGGCTGATAAAAGCAACCTTAAAAGACTGCTGGGCGATATCAGATAGCAAGGAATCTTTTCAAAGCATATTGGAGCAGCGCAGCTACTATCTCGCCAAAGGTGACCGGCGTGGTTTTATCGCTGTGGATTGGCGCGGAGAAGTGTTTTCCTTGTCGAAATGGCTGGATGTCAAAACCAAGGAACTCAAGGAACGGCTCGGTGATTCCGCGCAGCTTTCCAGCGTAGAGGAAACAAAAACCAATATCGACCAGCGGCTCATTGATCGGATGCAAAGCTTCGCTGCCGAAATCCGCAAGCATAGTCACACCCGCATGGAACCGCTGCTGGAACAGAAAGCAAGAATGAAATCACGGCATCAAACTGAACGGGAAAATCTTGCTGATACACAGAAACAGCGGTGGCAACAGGAAAGCGAAGACCGGCAAGCCCGATTAAACAAAGGTATCCGGGGGTTGTGGGATCGTTTGACCGGACAACATGGCCAAGTGATGGATCAAAACGAACGGGAAGCCTGGCAGGCATTGCTACGCGACAGGCAACAGCGGGACGATCTGATTCAGCGCCAGTTGGAAGAGCGCCGTGCTTTGCAACTGAATATCAGGAATGCGGGCAGGACCGGAACAAAGAAATCGAGCACCTGAAAACAATGATGTTTTCAGCATTGCCGCCAGAAATGAAGGATCGACTTCAGGAACAATTCGAACAGAAATTTCATCGGCAGAATAAGCATCCACTCAATCAGAACAATGACTACAATCTGTCGATGTAATGGCACAAGCGAGATTCAGTGAATGCGCGGCTCAAATTCGATTTTTACCGAATAACCGAGTGCACGAGCGTAATCTTCGACGGTGGCCAGTCTTGGCAACACATTCGAGTGTAAGCTTTCCAACCGGGAAATATTGCTTTTTTTTGTACCCAGCAGATCGGCCATCTGCTCCTGCGTTACACCGGCTTTTTTACGCAAGGCAATCATCTGACGTTTCATCTCGAATGCCGTCGAAAGTGCGTCGTATTCGGCTCTGACTTCGGGATCTTGTAAAGCCGTTTGTTGGAATTTATCGAATGTCGGGCGTTTAGTTGTCATCGCTTTGTACCTCTTTCAGTCGTTTTTGTGCCGTTTCCATATGGTGCTTCGGTATTTTATTGTCCTTCTTGATCACCGTTAGCAGAATCACGATTTCCTTGTTTCTAACGGCGCAAAATACCGACCGGGAAATGCCTTCACGTCCCTTGGCTCGGATTTCGAACAATCCCTTGCTCAACGGGGCAGTATGGGGCCGTCCCAAATCGGGGCCAAATTCCTGAATGAGTTCCGCGATACGCAGGAAGTTGGCGAGAATTCCTGCTGGCAATGCCAGCGTTTCCGCTTCGACCTTCTCATTATAGAACGTGATCGTCCATGTCATAATAAAGCACCCCGCCGCAAGCAGCGGGGTATTAACTGTGTTCTTCAATCTGCTGGTTTTCAACCAGCTTTCGCCCCAAGGGGTGGGGAATTGAACCTGCAGAGATTAAAGTTATCAAATATGATAACAATAGTCAAGCCAGCTATCCGAGTTATTGGCTTATTTCAGACCAACCAGAAACTTCCAACAGAAAGACAAACCAATGATTAAGAATTTCTTCCAAAAGAAGAAACGGATACCGTTGTTTCTCGTACCCAAAGTGCGCAAGCGTCATGTGCTACCCATTTACAAAGACCATGAAGCGCAATGGAAACTCTTTGCCGAAGGGGCGCTCAGGAACCAAGTGTTCCATGACGAAGTGATGCATCGGGGGAATAAGTGCCTAGCCTGTGATCAGTTGCTTACCACCGGCAAGACGAAATATCCTCACATCGAGAAGCATCATCACTGCTATTTGCGGCTGTGTACCGGCAATATGCTGTCGGATGATTCAAGCGATATTTACCGAGAAGTCAGAAATGACGAGTTCCCATATGTGCCCGATTGCAGGCAGTGCAAGCTCAATAGCCCTGAGTATTTTGAAGGCTGCATTAAAAAAATCTTTCCCGTTCACGGCAAATGCCATGGCCATGTTCATGAAGTGGAGAGATACCGGTTTGATAAGCTCGCTGAAAAATTACAGAGAGATTTTGCTTATCCCGGTTCCAGTGCGAACGAATACGTATAATTTCCGAGCATCTGTATATACAGCAACAGGTGGATCAAGCGCAGTATGCTATTGGTGTTTATGACATTACCGTTCAAAGGAGAAAAATACTATGAATCTTCCATTTCAAAGTGATGCACTGGGTAAATTAACGTTGCGTCTTACCGTTGGCGTACTGATGCTATTTCATGGCGTCCATAAGGTACTCAATCCAGGCTCTCTCGATTTTATCGGCAAACAGCTTACCAGCATGGATTTACCGCAAGCCTTAGCTTATGGAGTTTATTTGGGAGAAGTGATTGCAGCGCTGATGATTATTCTGGGGATCTTCTCCCGGATTGGCGGGTTGCTCGTTTTCGGCAATATGATCTTCGCAATTGTGCTGGCGCATCGCAGTCAATTATTTACATTGACCGATCACGGCGGCTATGCGCTGGAATTGCAGGTTTTCTTCATGCTGACAGGGCTTGCGGTGTTCTTTCTAGGAAGCGGCAGATTGGCCGTTAAGCCTGATTAAACGTTGTCGAACTTGCTGATAAACCACAGATGGATTCGCCTTATCTCAATCCCGGCATGGGTAAGTGTGAGTAGTGTATGGATCTCTCTTCGGAAACAAATGCTTTGTGCCCAGCGTTCTGAGGGTGGTCTTTGATATAGGCCTGCACTTCAGGTAAACCGCCATGCCGCTCGATTTCAGCAAAGTTTTTCTCGAACAGTTTCTGGGATGCCTTGACCTCAATGAGGGCGGCGACTTCCGGCGGCATATCGGGCGTAACGCTGTTTGGCAAGGCGTTAAAAGCTGCCTGTGCGTTCAGCGCCGGTTTGCGGTCAAACCATCCCGCCAGAAATTGTTTCATTTTTTGCACGGTGTTTGTCAAACTCTCAGCGGTTTCATCGGCAAGCTGAACGGCTCCGCTTTTGATCTGCGCATAATTGTCATGGATTTTTTCCGTGAGATAGTCCGTACCGACTCCGCCGCCCAGCGCACCGATACCGGCACCGATAGCTGTTCCGACGCCGGGCAGGATCATCGTGCCGATGGCCGCTCCGGCTGCAGCCCCGCCCAGAGAGCCGAGATTGGACGCTGTTTCAATCGTGGCTGATTTTTCCGTCGCCAATAAATCGCCGCGTGCAAGATCGATCTGCGTCTCGCCATAGAGCACGGCAGCCTCATAAACCACTTGCGCGGCCTCAGCCTTCGATCCACCCGCCGCCAGCGTGAATGCGCCCGCCAGTGTGCCAACGATAACGCTTGCCACCGGCCCGGCCTTTTTGCCAAAATCGGCGAGGCTTTCGGCGGCATTCTTCAGGCCGTTCGGAGTTTCGACTTTCAGGCTTGCGCCCAGCTCGGCGTATCGTTGCGGCGCGATGCCCTGGCGCTCCAGCATGTTGGAGAACTGTTGCGGATCTGTAGTAATAACGCTTTGTGTCGGTGCATCCCAGCGGACCGTAGGTCGTTCCAGAGTGGATGTGTCCACCGCGAGCCGTTCCGGCTCCACACCATATTGCCGCGCCAGCCCCTTGTATCCTTCGCCGACATAAGCTTCGGCCCGGTGCACGAACGGCACGCCGTAACGGGTCGCCGGGGCGAAATGCGGGGGCGGATTTAAGGCGGTCGGCATAATCGGTATGCAGTCTGTTCCACCCTTTGTCGCTCAGTAGATCGTTAAGCCCCGGCACCTTCGCTGCGCCGTAATCGTGAACATCGCGGGTGTAATCCTTCAGACGAGCATATTGCTCTTTTTCCAAAGCTGTTGGGAGGCGATTTTCAAGGGCAGCCCTTCTTTCAATGGTGCTCATTTCTTCATACGCATCATGCGTGAACTCGCTTGCCGCCAGCAGGTCGCGCTGATTGATCTGGATTTCAGCCAGATGGCCGTTCTCCAGACGTACGGTCATATTGATGTCGCGGTAATGTGTAGCGCTGGGCACAGCGAAACGGTCTTTGATCTCCACAATACCCAGCGCCGCGCGCTTTTCCGGATCGGACAGCGTTTCGCGGATGGCGCGGATTTGTTCCGGCGTATCGATCACAATGCGCCCACGCGCAATATCTGTGATGTCTGCGGCTTTTGAAAGATCGAGGCCGGGCTGCGTATCGCTGGCCAGCTTTGCAGCGGTACGATCCCAGGTCTTAACGGGTCCTTGATCGAAAGTGGCTTCTCCCAGGATGCCCGGAAAATCCCGGCGTAGGGTTTCGGCTATTTTGTTGCCACTGTCTTTCAGGAAGGGCTAGGATGCGTGGCCTTCCTCGCAAAGGCGTGTGAAAGCCTTGTCACCCTCAACGACAGCCTGTTTCGGCTTTTCACTCAATACACGCTTTTCCCTTATACTGGCGGTCTCCTCCCGCCAGCATTAACTACGAATACTAAAATTTTGTAAAAATCCTCACTTTTCATATTTATGTGGCCACAAAATTTTCCGCCCGTAATGGAGATTCAGTCAAGACGCACAAACGCTTGCCAGTAAGATGGCGACTTATATTATGTAATCCTTGGGGCCATCATCGGCAACAGCGTTGCCGACGAGCCGTACGGCTCGTGCTCGCTTGCAGCTTTGAAGTGGTTTTGGACTTTTGGCGCATTGGGTTCATAAGAACCGAATAATTCATCCGCCACGCTGTTTCTGGCAGGAATATTGTTGGTCTTGATGGGCGTATCTTCCAACGTGTCGTATTGTGCCCGCACATCGCTGGGTGCACGATCCTTTAAAGCGCCAAGGTGTTCCAATTCCTCTATTGACAGTGGATTTTCAGTATCGGCCAAGCGCTCTTTAGCGGGGTCGATAATTTCACGTTGATAGGTTTCGACTTCCTGCTTGCGCCGTTCAATATCTTGGGTATGATCCCTGGCCTTCTGAAATTCCTCCCACTCGGGGAAGCATCAGTTAATCCCATCATGGCGTCGCGTAGATGCGTTACATCCTCAGAATCTTCGGTATAAATACGTCCGTTCTTTGACTGAAATACCCTGCGGCCGCCGGGTAATTGCGCAGCGGCTTCTTTCAGTTTCCGAAGATGTTGCGCCGCAAGCTCGCCTTCGCGTTCGAGTTTAAGCAAGGCCCGCGCAGCCGCTCTGTCCGCTTCGTTAACGGCATCGACCGCCTGCCGGTACAAACGGGCATAGTGAGGATTTTGCAGAAGATATATCAAGTTGCTGAAATTATGCTCTTTCTCGCGTTTTTGCGATTCCGGTCCTTCGTAACGGCTGGATGCCGAAAAGCGCTGTATCCTTCCGGTATTGCGCCCGGCGCTTTCATTGTTGATGTCGATGAGGTCGCGCAGCCAAGCAGGAAGAGATTCAAGCGCCATGCCGTCCGGTATCGTCAGCGGATCTTTGCGCTCATTTTCCAATCGTCTCTCCCACTGCGGCAATTTGTGGTTGAGTACATATTAGCAGCGAAAGCGTAAATAAATCGTAAACGGCCTTATTGGGCCAGCAGCGGTCCACACGCTCTGGTCAATAGACCCAGAATGATCGTCGTCGGCAGTTCTGCTGGGTTCTGAGCCAGTGAATCCTCGATCAGCTTCCGCTTGGTATCACGATCTCTCAGGTACCAGGCTGTGCTGCACAATCGCCTTTTTGTTGATTCTGGGTCGCAATCAGATGCGCGACGGTCGCCACAGCGCCTTCCAGATACCAATAGCGTTCTCCCTCGCCCAGCTTGAGAAATTTGCTTGTCGTTCCGGATTGAGCAGCGGCAGGGCCATTAACAAATACAGCAGGAAGAAGCGTAAAGACAACCGCGAATAAAAATGTTCTTGCTCTTTTGGTGCTGCCGGTAGTAGGACTTAAAGGAACCCTTTTGGCAGAATTCTAACAGCAACAAATAAAAATGTGACACGTCAGCAAAGCTGCGTGTTTCAGAAAAAATAAACCATCGCTGAAGAGGGAAAAATATGAATGACAAAAGGGTTCCTTTTTGTCCACTAAATGACTTGATCATTTAGTGATCAAGATTCTAGCGATTATGGGGAAACGATGGCGCTGATTGGATACGTGAGATGCAGCACAAATCGACAAATGGTATTGCAGCAGATTGATGCACTGCGTGATGCTGGTTGCTTGCATATCTATAAAGATAAAGCTGTACGAGCCACAGCAAAAAAACATCCGGGTCTTATGGCAGTGCGTAAAGCACTAAAATCGGGTGATACTTTCACTTCCATTGATCGCGCTTTCCGTTCAACAATCGATGCCATCATATTTCTGGACGACATAACGAAAGATGGCGTTACATTTCGTTCACTGATTCAGAATATCGACACGAGAACTCCCGAAGGTCGGCGCTGGTATATCCATGCGGCATCCGATGCGGAGTATGAGCGGGCCGTAATTTCACGTCGGACACGTGAGCAAATGGCAGCAGCCAAGCGCAGAGGCAGAAAATTCGGCCGCCCCAGGAAATTGAGCAAGGCGCAAATTGCCTGGGCAAGAAAGGCTCTGAAATCAACCAAGGGGAGAACTAAGGTTGAGATCGCCAAAGAACTCAACGTATGTTCGCATACACTGACGCGGGCACTTTCAGGCATTTACGCAGGCAGTTAGTCAGCAGCAAAATCAGGCTTCGTTGCTTTTAGTGGCAAAAATATGGAAGATACTCCGTCTCACCCATTCGCAACCAGGGAGAAAATTTCATGAGCAAGAAAATCCTCATTGTTCTCACGAGTGTAGAAAAATATCCGGACATGAATCGAGCTACGGGCTTGTGGCTCGGTGAAGCTGTTCACTTCGTGAAAAAAGTCGAAGCAGCAGGTTATGAAGTTGACTATGTTAGCCCTAGAGGCGGTTACACGCCTATTGATCCTCACAGCCTTTCTATGGCCGAGCCTGTTGACTGGGAGTGGTATCAAAAGAAAGATTTTATGAACCGTCTCGGCAAGACTTTGAAAGCAAGCGAAGTCAATCCTGATGACTACGTGGCAATCTACTATGCTGGTGGCCATGGTGTGATATGGGATTTTCCGGATAATGCCGCACTCCAATCCATCAGTCGTAAAATCTATGAGAATGGCGGGATTGTGTCTTCCGTCTGCCACGGTGCAGCCGGTTTGTTAAATATCAAGCTGTCGAATGGGAGTTTGCTTGTAAAAGGCAAGCAACTTACCGGTTTCTCTAACGAGGAAGAAAAACTGGCTGAATTGGATAAATTTGTCCCTTTCTTAACCGAAACCGAATTAGTCGCACGCGGTGCAATCTACAAGAAAGCTGAGGAACCGTGGAATTCTTTTGCCGTTGAAGATCAGAGACTGATTACCGGGCAGAATCCCGCCTCTGGCGGTGCCGTTGCAGACTTGTTGATTAAAGCCCTTAAAGAGTGAGCCAGAAAGATCCAATCCAATCTTCAATTGCCTTATATACCAATAAATATTACGATTAGGTATATATATGCTAACTGAAGGGGTAAAATATGGCGACACAAAAAAATACCAGCGTCACGCTAGGCGAGCATTTCGAGAAGTTTCTCGCGCATCAAATTGAATCCGGGCGTTACGGCTCAGCGAGTGAAGCGATACGCGCCGGGCTGCGCCTACTGGAAGAACGCGAAGCGAAGCTGGAAGCACTGCGAAAAGCGCTGGCCGAGGGGGAGCAAAGCGGTCCATCTGATTATTCTCTGCAAAACATCCTGGATGAACTGGAAAGTAATGAATAGATGGGATCATTCACCCTCACGAAGAAAGCCAGGGACGACTTGCTTGCTATTGGTCGCTATACGCGCAAACAATGGGGAAAAGCACAGCAGATACGCTATTTGACACAGCTTGACGGGGCGTTTCATGATTTGGCGGATAAACCAGATATTGGCCGTGCATGCGATGATATCCGGGAAGGCTATTTTAAATACGGCGTTAGCAAGCATGTGATCTTTTACCGTCACAGTGGAACAGGCCAGATTGAGATTATCTGCATCCCGCATGGCCGTATGGATATTGAACAGCATTTGTAATGTATGAATATTACGACTTTGGTAGACAGTTTTGATAAATTAAACTGTTTTCAAGGA
>CAYQZF010000070.1:0-11677 GCA_964421895.1 uncultured Nitrosomonas sp.
GGTCAGACCGGCGGTTATGGCTTCATGGTGATGACCGATACGTTGCTGATGAAGCTGCTGCTGGGCTCGGAAAACATCGACGACAAAAAGAGCGCGCTGGCACACGAGGCGATGCACAGCCTCAAGGACAAGATCGACGACAGCACCGGCGCTTTTTACGGGCCGCGATTATTTTCCTGGGCCACGTCGAAGGCGCTATCGGCGTTGGCCGTGTTACAGAAGCATGCGGGCGTGGAATATCCCGACCTTCCGGCGCGCACGCCGGAATCCCGCGTCGAGTCCGGGCGGTGGAAAACCGGTCCGGTGATCATCGGCTTCGTGACCTTGCTGTCCGGGTTGGGTTTTTATCTGATGGTCAATGAAAAATTCGGTCTGCTCGAATTCAGTTTTTTCGTCGTCATGATGCTGGCGGCGCTGCTGGCATATGGCGCCATCGGCGAAAAAACGTTCGGCGAGTTGTTCAGTACCGTCGGCGGTTTGCTGAAAAAGAATGATGCGAAGCGATAAGGTGCATTTAAGGTCATCAAGATGATTGATACCATCATTTTCGATGCCGAAGGAATCGTCATCGATACCGAAACGATCTGGGACAAAGGGCAGGCGATATTTTTGCAGCGCAGAGGCTTTGTCTACGACCGGGAACGGATCAAGCCGCTGCTCACCGGGCGGACGCTGGCCGAAGGTGTGGAGGTCATGAAGCAAGCGTATCGATTCGACGGCGATACCGAAATGCTGGCACGTGAGCGAGCGGACATCGTGCGCGAATTGTTTGTGCATGAAACGGCCTTCATCGACGGTTTCCTGCCATTCTTTGCAACCGTGCGCGATCACTACAAAACCTGCATCGCCACTTCGATGGATCAAGAACTACTCAAACTCGTCGACCGGCATCTCAACCTCTCGGCCTTGTTTGAGGGCAGGATTTATACGCTCGATAAAGTCGGTTACCGTTCCAAACCCAATCCGGATATTTTTTTGTATGCAGCGCGGCAGCTCGGTTCAATACCGCAGAATTGCGTGGTCGTCGAGGATGCACCGCACGGCATCGATGCGGCAAAAAGAGCCGGGATGTGGTGCATCGCGATCAGCACCACGTACGATGCGAGGAAATTGCAGCAAGCGGATTGTGTCGTCGGCTCCTATGCGGAGATTGACCTTGCCGCGGTGAATCAGCTTGCATTTTCAGGAATGAATTGACCGGTACAGGAGTCAACGCCAGCGCTGTGCCGGATCCTGGCGGTAAAACAGCGCAAGTTGTTCGTAAACGGCGGGGAAATGTTCCTGCGTGACGAGTGGCAACTCAAAAAATGCTTCGCTCAGCACCGCGAAAAACTCCCCCGGACTTTCCGCCGCATACGGATCGATCACGATTTCCTGCAGCCGGTCGACTTGGCGGCAAAATTTTTTGTAGGCTTTGCTGAATACTTCATGCCAAGTATACGCGCTCATGTTGGCGTGCAATTCCGGGCAACCATTGGCGCCTTCGTGCAGCATGTCGATTTTGTGCGCGAATTCATGGATCACCACGTTTTCCCCCAAGTGCGAAACCGGTTCCGCTACATCCTGCCAGGAAAGAATCACCGGCCCGGCAGACCATGCTTCGCCCGATGCGGCGTGATGCACATGATGCACGATGCCGAATTCATCCTCGTAATCGTAATCCAGCATGAACTCGCCGGGGTACACGATAATTTGGCTCCAGTTGCGGTAGTAATCCAAATCGAGGTTCAGAATCAGGATGCACGCCTGCAACGCGATCGTCACGCGCATTTCCTCGGTGATTTCCAGTTCATGCGCGCCGTAAAATTGCTTGTCATGCAAGAATAACGTCACACACTCGCGCAAGCGCGCGAATTCCTCAAGGCTAAGCCCTTTGAGGCAACGCAAGTTGATCAGTTTTGTCCAAACGGCATCGGATATGCCTTCGTGCTGCAGGATCAGGTTGCGATGCCAATTCGTTAAGCTCCACGACATGCAGATAATCTCCAGGAAACTGCCGTGATCTTGTAATTCACGCCTTTATAAAGGCAATCCAGCAGGGATGAAAATAATATCTTCTTTTGTTCCATTTTGCCCAAGGTAGGGGCAGAGAAATACTAAGGCCATGAGAATTCAGGTAGAATTATACCGTTAGGTTCGTGTGGCAGGGCCAACGCCAAACGATTGAAAAATCGGATATGACCATCAAGCCATAGTGATATTTTTAAAGGAAGATTGTAAATGAATTTTAAATTTAGTATCGTTTGTATTCTTGGCCTCGGTATCTTATTGACCGGTTGCGGTGGAGTTCCCGAAGCAACGTCGGAAAACTGCTCAGGACGAGGAATGGAGTCAGCGCTGACAGCTTTCAAAAACAACGAAGCTGCACGCGAAGCTTTTATCGCTAAATGCGATGAACTGAAAAAAGCAAAATAAGCCTTTCCTGGAAATTCACGCCCTACTCTGGGAAGGATTTCCAGCACCTCTAAAAATCTGGAAGTTGATGTTACTTCCAATGAACGGCGAATCGAAAGCACCTGCTCCATTTGCTGCTTTTGTTTTCATAGCAAAGCGTGATTGCATGAGCTTGTGAAACTTCCAATACTGCAGATAAGCAATATTATAGTTTTTTGAGTGCTATTGAGTTAGGCGCCAAAATCACCGAAACCTGCCGCAAGTACAGGATCAGTGATGCGACATACTACAAATGGAAATCCGCATAGGATGGTATGGATGCATCGCAACTCAAGCAATTGAAAGAACTTCAAGCCGAGAACGCCAAGCTGAAGAAGATGTATGCTGAGCGGGCACTCATGCACAATGCGCTGCAGGATGTTGCCGCAAAAAAGCTATAGCCCCGGCGAAAAGGATTGAAATAGTTCAGTTTATGACTGCGGAACATGAGCTACCCTCCCGTCAGCCCTGCCGGGTGATTCGGATGGCGAGATCGCACCCTGAATGCCCTAGATGATTACAACCGGCAGGCACTGCGCATCGAAATCGATACCAGCCTATCGGCTTCACGCGTTGTCCGGGCATTCAATGAACGCATTGAAATTCATGGTTAGCCAAAGCGCCTGCGTGTCGACAATGGACCTGAATTTATCAGTAAATTGCTGGCCGGCTGGGCATCACATCATGGCGCCGACTTACGGTTCATTCTACCCGGAAAACCTACGCGAAATGCTTACATCGAAAGATTAATCGCACTTACAGAACAGCGGTGCTGGATTGCTACGGTTTTGAAACACCTGAAAAAGTACGGCAAATGACCGGGGAGTGGCAATTTCGTTATAACCATGAACGGCCCCATGAATCGCTTGGCAGACTTCCACCTATCCAGTTCGCTATGGCAAAATCCCAATTTTGATTGGATCGAAAATTCGCGGAGACTACATCCGTTCTATTGGGCCACGTCAGGAGTGCGTGGAGGCAATCAAGGGATGAGCTGCACAAAAAGGGACTCAATACCAAGATACATTTGACCGTGGATGCGCATGGTATGCCGACTAGAATCATTGCTACGGAAGCTACCCGGACGGATTGCACCCAAAATCAAGGACTCATTGCCGGCATCCCGGCCCAGCATCTGATCACCGGTAGAGGCTACGACAGCGATGCCATCATTAGGCAGGTTAGATCTCAGGGTATGCAGGCGGTGATCCCGCTACGAAAAAACAGAAAGGTGCAGCATTGCTACCCGCTACACTAAGAATCTCTTTTCCTTCCTTGC
Organism: uncultured Nitrosomonas sp.; assembly: GCA_964421895.1. Lineage (GTDB taxonomy): Bacteria > Pseudomonadota > Gammaproteobacteria > Burkholderiales > Nitrosomonadaceae > Nitrosomonas. The sequence goes on from CAYQZF010000070.1 coordinate 3,713, forward strand.
CGCTGTCCAGATCCGTTGCTTCGCTCTTTGGTTAAAAGTCTCATAACAACACTATCTAGGATTTATGCGGGTTTCGTGAATGTTTTTGGATAATATAAAAACGGCATTCCGGGGCATATCCCGAATTTTGTGTAAGCGGTGTTTCTATTAACGGAAAGGCATACACTCCTCGAATATGATGGTAAACCTGTTGGGTGCGGCTTTCCAGCATGACTGGTCGACGCCGTCCGCAGATCGAGTAAATCCACCACAAAACCTGTGACACTGGTCAAGTCCCCTGCCAGGTCCAGATCACTTTCAGCACTGGCGTAACCCTGGATGCAGCTGCCAAAGGCATACAGTGCCAGAAGATCGGGCAAGCAGCCTTGCGCTTGCTTCAAGATGATTTCTTTGTTCATATGATCTCCTGATTTCAGAGATTCGGGCGGACTCTGGTATGCATCGTACTACTCGACACTGGCATTATTACTTTTTTCGTTATTCCCGTACTGCCAGATAGATTTACGTCGCCACAATCACTCGCACGGCATCGAGCCGCAAATTACTGGATTTCAGCGCACCGGTCAGTTGCTGCAATTGCTGTTCAAAGAATTGAATTTCTTCGTCGCGCACATTCGAGTTGACTTGTTGCAAGGCTTTAAGGCGTTCGATTTCGGGAACGAAGGTTTGCCGGATGCGCGCTTCGGCGGCGGCGATGAGTTGCGGGGCTTGGGTGCTGGCTTGTTGTTCGCTGGCGGCTAGCAGTTCTCGGATCGTGTCTTCCTTCAGTTGGATCACTTGTTTGGCGATGCCGGTTGCGACCGGTTGCAGATGTTGATTGACTGATTCATGGTCAAGGTATGGATAGTCACCGCTGCCTTGTTCATCGAGCAAAATGCGAATCACTGCGGGCGGCAGGTAGCGGTTGCTTTGCTGCACGCTGTGTCCGCTGGCTTCGAGCACAAACAGGGTTTCCAGCAGCAAAGTGCCGGGTTGCACTTGTTTGTGTTTCATCATGACCACCACGGCGTTGCCGTTTTCCTGACTCAGAATCCGCTCCATCGCGTGTGTGACCATCGGATGCTCCCACGTCAGGAAGTGCATGTCCTCGTTGCCTAGCGCCACAGTGCGCGCGTAAGTGATGATCGAGCCTTCGTCATCCAGGCCGGGGAACGGCATGCTCATGCGTTCGCTCGGTTCGATCAGGAAGCTGCCGGTGCGATGTTCCTCGATGTGCACGCCACAGCAATCGAATACCGTATCCATGTACTGCGGCAGTAGCGGATCGTCATCCTGAGTCTGCGCTTGCTGGGTCAACTGGTTCGCGATGAGCGGGCGGAACGAATTGTATTCCAGCAGCTTGTCACGTCCGCGGTCGAGTGCTTCGTTCAATTCCCGATGCGCCGTTTGCGTGATGCCGATCAATTCCGCCAGCACATCGCTTGCAGCCTGGCGTTGATGCAGCGCGGCGATGAGTTGGTCTTCGACTTTGACAAACACCGTTTGACCGGCCGGGCAGGTTTTCTCGAACGCATTCAAACCTTCGTGATACCAGTGGAACATCACTGCCAGTGCGCTGTTTTCCAGATAGGGCACGTGAATCTGGATGGTGTCGGTCTGGCCGATGCGATCCAGGCGGCCAATGCGCTGCTCGAGCAGATCGGGATTGAGCGGCAAATCGAACAGCACCAGGTGATGCGCAAACTGGAAATTGCGGCCTTCGCTGCCAATTTCCGAACAGATCAGCACCTGGCCGCCGGTTTCCTTGTCGGCAAAAAATGCGGCGGCGCGGTCGCGCTCGAGCAGGCTCATGCTCTCGTGAAACACCGGAATGAACTGGCCGGTCTTTTCTTTCAGCGCTTGCGCCAGATCACGCGCGGTTTGCGCGTTGGCGGCGATGACCAGTACTTTTTCCGGTTTTACCCGCTTCAGCGTGGCAATCAACCAATTCACGCGCGGGTCGATTTCGCTCCAGTATGGCTGATCGTCTTCGCATCGCACCTGGTAGATGAGTTCAGGACACAGCAGCAGTTGCGGTTTGGATAACGGTGTGGTCTCAAACGTCGTCAGACAGATCTGATATTCCGCCGGAAGCGGCAATGGGCTCGCCACCAGCTTGCGCTCGGGAAACCCTTTGATTGCCGTGCGCGTATTGCGAAACAGAATACGCCCGGTGCCGTGCCGGTCGAGCAATGATTCCGCGAGTTTGTTCCGGGCTTGTTCGAGCTGAGATTGTTCCGCAGCAGGATCTTGCAGTTGTGCCAGCAGCACACCAGTCTGCGCCGGATTGAGCGTATCGGTAATCAGTTGGCGGATGCCGTTGTTCAATTCCTGCCCTTCGAGCAGCATTTCGACGGCTTGGGCGATTGGTTCGTACGATTGCTCTTCGGCGATGAATCCGGAAAAACTGCTGAAGCGGTGCGGATCGAGCAGACGCAGGCGGGCGTAGTGACTGGCTTTGCCAAGTTGTTCCGGAGTTGCGGTTAACAGCAGCACACCACGGGTGCGCGCCGCGAGTTGTTCGATCATAGTGTACTGAGGGCTGACAGCTTGCTGCGACCAGTGCAGATGATGAGCTTCGTCGACCACCAGCAAATCCCAACGACCTTCCAGTGCTTGCTTGAACCGTTTGGGGTGCTGGCGCAGAAAATGCAGGTTGCACAACACCAGTTGTTCGCTATGGAATGGATTTTCGCCGTTCTCGTGATGAATGTTGTTATCGTCTTCCTCGTCTTCGTCGATTGCTTCCAGCGACAGACAGCGCTCTTCATCGAAAATGCTGAATTGCAGGTTGAAACGCCGCAGCATTTCCACCAGCCATTGATGCACTAGGGTTTCCGGCACCACGATGAGTACACGCTTGGCGCGCTCGGTCAGTAATTGCTGGTGCAAAATCAGACCGGCTTCGATGGTTTTACCCAAGCCGACTTCATCAGCCAGCAGCACGCGCGGCGCAAAGCGGCGGCCGACCTCGTGCGCAATATAGAGCTGATGCGGAATCAGACTAGTGCGCGTACCGACCAAACCATATAGCGGTGCTTGCGCCAGCCGGTTGCGGATCAGCAGTGTCTGGTAGCGGATGCGAAACCATTTGTCCTGATCAAACTGCCCGGTGAACAGGCGCTCGGATGGGCGGTTTAATTGCACATGAGGCGCCAATTGGCCTTCCGATAGCTCCGCCTTGCTGCCGTCTTCGTGCACACCGGCATAGACAATCAATCCATTGCGTTCGGCCGCGCCAGTGACTTTGACGGCAGTGCCATCCTGATCTTTGACGGTATCGCCCGGCTTGAAGATGATTCGTGTCAAAGGCGCGGAATGCTTGGCGTACGTGCGGGTTTCACCCGTTGCTTCGAACAGCAGGGTGACAATCCGGTGCTCAACAGTTTGCACCGTACCCAATCCCAGTTGCAAGTCGACATCGCAAATCCAGCGCTGGCCTGGCTTAAAATCGTGCATGTGTTACTTTGTGGTTATTCGAAAAGGAGCAGTATAGTAATGGAATGTGAAGAAAAGTATTGCTATTTCTTGAACTGGCAAGATTCAATGAACGAATTGCAAACGAAACAGTGGATTTTTGTCATCCATGAATGGGGTCATGGAAAAAATTTTAGCCGGTTAATTTTCGTAAACCGCAGAAAATTAACCGGCTATCAGAACCATCAAGCAATGGACTGAAAGATCATTGTTACATGACGACGCCCTAGAAATTCAAAAACATATTAACTACCGCATTGTGCATCATTTGATCCGGACGACGACTATGCGGCCTGTTGATATATTGATTCATATAGCCCACTTCAAGAGTGGCCATTTGGTTGAATTTATAAGCTAATCCAACAAAGCCCCGGTTCTGATCGAACCCATTCGTAATGAAGCCAGGATTACTGACGGTAGTCATGGCAATGAACAATTCATCTTGAACGACAAAGCTTAAATTCGGATTGATTTGATTCAATGGAATATTCCATTTGACCATTTGGCGGAACCGGTGAGCCACATCATTAGGACCAGCCATAGGCGCATGATGATCAAAGAATCGCTGCTCGAAACGGCTGCGCAATGCCAAGCGGCCAAACGAGAAATTATCTGCCCAGGTTATTTGTTCCCAGAGACGGTGCTCATTGTAGGGATGCCCCGACTTCAATGCTAATGGCTCAGCAGTCGGCGCCCATGCATAACCTATCCATGCTATCAGTTTGTCGGTAATCGCATAACCTACGCCCGGACGCACCAAAGATTGCGAAAATTGCGAGGCATCATTACCAAAACGCCCCTGTCCTTCCATCCACCAGCGGAATTTCTTCAATTCAGGATTCTTATTATCTATGAAACCAAAATTACCCTGCATGAAGAGAGCCCCCCAAACTTCATGATCAGTCTCGGTTTTTTCAGCAGCAACCGGGTTGCTCAACATCAGTCCAGCCGCAGCCAATAAAACCAATTTATTTATTTTTTTAAACATGAAATCTCCCTATTTAATTTAAACAATATGATTCTACAAAACTGTTTGCTAATGTTTCGTTTATCAACGAAACAATATTTACCACGTGCAACTGGTCATTATTATAGTAAGGGTGGCCAGCTGCTTACTTCTCTTTTTCTGAGGAAACACTTAATTCTTTTAATAAAAAAGAATTTTTTGTTGCACATTTGCTACATGAATTGCGCACAGTACCATAGTAATTGTTAAGAAAGTGTAAAGAATTACACTTATGACAAATAGTACCATTGTTGTTAATTATTATTAAAATTGAAGAGCCTAAATTAATAACAGTTAACGATCGCTGCACACGATACCATGAAAAATGTTAAGAAATTGTCAAGAAAGCGATGACAAAACGACAGATGCTATTGAAACTTAAGCCATAATCAATCCAGGCATTGCAAAAAATGCTTTTATTATTAACCGATTCTGCTGAATTTAAAAAGATACCGGGTGTCAGCGGTGGAAGAAAATGATATCGGAAAACGGAGCAGCTACCTCAAAGCAACCACATTTGTTTGACAAGTCTTTGTGTTACTGGGTATGGTAGGCCTCCAAAACCACAAGTCTGATCAAAATTTTATAAAATATTTAAGCAGCTAAGTTTGGATCGGGATTATTCTCGATATCGATGAAACTATATAAATTGGAGTTTGAGAATGAAAAAATTTAACTTTGCATTAACGATATCCGCACTACTCATATTAACCGGCTGTGGCACAAGCAGAGATTATTCTCCGCCCGCGGATGCATCCGGAGAAAAAATCTTCAGCACGGCTTGCACAGAATGCCATAAACCATTAAGCGCGGATGTTGCGATGGTGTTGAGTGAGAAAGTTGCCAACAAGGAAGCCATTATCAAGAAATTTCAATCGGGCAGCATGAGAATGCCGGCGTTTAAAAACATTCAGGGCGAAGCTGCTGACCGTTTAGCCGAGTATGTTTTAACAAACAGTCAAGTCAAATAAATTCAATATACCTGGGAATCCGGTGATTCTCAGGTGAAAAATTAAATAGGTATCGGCGAGTTCTTGTGCTGTTGATTAATGTGCAAATACTTGTCAAAAACCCCGCAAATGCTGCTAATCAATAATTGCCCCTGCGGTGTCACAGCAATTTCTTGATCCTCTAGCGTGACCAAGCCGGCTTGTTCATAGGCTAAGAGTTCCGCCAATTCGGCAGCGAAATAATCTTTGAATACGATCGGGAAATACGTCTCTACCGACTCGAACGAAAGTATCGAATGACAAATTAATGCTTGCATTACCGAGCGCCGGATTAAATCGTCGGCACTTAATTCAATGCCTCGCATAATTGGAAGAATATTGCGTTCAAGCTTGTCATAGTAGCGTTGCAGATCACTATCATTTTGACTTAACACCGAACCAAAACTTCCAATGGCAGATACTCCAAGTGCGACGCGATAGCAATCGGGATAAATCGAATAGCCCTGCAATCCATAGCACAGCCTCCCCTGTCGTTGCGCAATCACCAGTTGATCGTCCTGGACGGCAAAAAGATTCATGCCAATATGCTGATATCCCGTCTCTGTCAAACGGGAAATCGCCAGTAAAAGCATTTCCAATACAATTTCTGCATCCGGCAAATCTTCTAAATTGATATTTCGCTGCGGTTTAAATTTTTCCGGCAGGTGATGATAATTCAATAAATTAATTTGATCCGGATGAGTTGTTATGATTTTTTCCAATGTGTATTCAAACTTTTTTACAGTTTGTGCCGGTAATCCATAAATCAACTCTGTCCGAATCGTTTTAAAACCGGCTTGTTGCGCATCGCAAATGGCGCTTATCGTGACATCCTCTGTTTGGTCGCGATGTATCGATTGCTGAACGTCATGATCAAAATCTTGAACACCCATAATCACACAGTTAAAACCCATTTCTTTCAGTGCCCGCATAGACAAATGAGGTATCTGCCGCGCATCGGCCTCAATGGTGAATTCTCCGTCTTTCATCAAGTTAAAATTTTGCTGAATCTCTTGCAAAATATTGCTCAACTGAGCTTCGTTGAGAAGAGTCGGGGTGCCGCCGCCAAAATATAATTGCTCCAGCTTAGGATTCTCTTTGAAAAATTGCGCTTGCAATTTTATTTCGTGCGACAAATGATGAAGGTAGGTTGTTATATTGTCATTGCCGTCTGTCACTATCTGGTTAAATTGGCAGTAAGAGCATAAAGAGCGGCAAAACGGAATGTGTACATATAGCGATAACGGACGGCGCAGATGTGCTGCTTTGCAATTCTTCAACCAAGATGAGTAAGCTCGCGCATCAAAAGTTTTAGCAAAAAAATTGACTTGTGGATACAAACGATAATCCGCATCGGAAACCCCGAAGCGGCGAATGAGATCGGAGTTGGTGCGAAATAAATCAGTAGAAGAATCAAGAAATCCTAATGAATGCGTTGGGAATCTCATATTGTGAAGAATGTTACCCAAAGAAATCTGTATAGATTTGCCATTTTTTACTGACCACATTGATCAAATATTTGGTTCTGAGCATCGCCAATTCATCAAAAAAGAATATCCATCCTCCTATGCAATATCGTAAAATTATAAAACGGGATAAGAATATCTATTTTGATTCAGATCAATCAAAGCGTTGAAATATAATTCCCCATTTCTGGAAAATACTTTGCTTAGCGATACCTCACTTCATTATCTTGACATTTCGCATATTCGATCAAGCTGTGCGACGTGCAGTTTGCGCGAGCTGTGTTTGCCTGTCGGTCTCAATGAGCAGGAAATTCAAGTCCTCGGCGAGGTCGTCAGTTCTAAACGAAAAATTCAGCGTGGCGGATATCTGCATCGCACCGGCATGAATTTTCAATCATTATTTGCTATTCGCAGCGGATTCTTAAAAACCTGCGTGCTGGAAGAAGATGGGCGGCAACAAGTAACCGGTTTTCATATGACGGGGGAATTGCTTGGATTGGATGCCATTAGCACTGAAATACATACTTGCGATGCTGTCGCGCTGGAAGATAGTGAAGTATGCGAAATCCCTTTTGCCAAGCTAGAAGAAATTAGCCGCACCATTCCATCACTCATGCGCCATTTCCATAAAATCATGAGCCGTGAAATTGTGCGAGACCACGGTGTTATGTTACTGCTTGGCAGTATGAAAGCAGAGGAGCGCTTAGCATCTTTTCTGTTAAATTTGTCGCGCCGCTTTTTTATTCGCGGATATTCCGAGTCAGAATTCAACCTCCGCATGACCCGCGAAGAAATTGGCAGCTATCTTGGTCTTAAGTTAGAAACCGTTAGCCGCGCTTTTTCAAAACTGCAAGATGAAAATATCATTGTTGTAGATAATAAACATATCCAAATCAATGATCTCGTCCGTTTAAAAATGAAAATGGGAAACTCATCTTGCGACACCTGATTGTGTGCAACACTGCAGTTAAATTACCTCCGGCAAAGCCGGAAGCTTATTAGATGAATGCCTCAAAGGCGTTCCAGACCATGAGTCGCCCAAAAAATG
>CAYQZF010000071.1:0-11543 GCA_964421895.1 uncultured Nitrosomonas sp.
TGGTGCCGACACCAAGAATCGAACTCGGGACCTTCTGATTACAAATCAGCTGCTCTACCATCTGAGCTATGCCGGCAATAAATGAGAAAAATTTGAAATACTTACTTGATGATCCGAAGTTTAGGTTTACTTGAAACCTTGGTTTGATGAATCAATAAATCTTGCGTTGAATCACCCAATTGTTCATTTGTCATTTTATCTTGTACTTCTTGATCTTCTGATGAGAATGCTATTCCCTGATTAATTTCTTTGGCGAATATTCCCTTAACCGCATCTAATGGAATATCAAGATCACGCGATATTCCATTAAAGCGAGCACTAAAAGCAATCGATTCATTATTTATGTTCAACCCTTGAACAGCTTTTGCACTAATATTGAAAATTATCTCACCATTTTTTATGTATTCTTGTGGTATATCTAGTCCTATGGGAGCTTTTACCGATAAAAACGGTGTAAAACCGCTATCGATACACCAATCATAAATCGAACGAATCAAATAAGGCTTTGTTGAACTAATGCTCATTTTCGCATTACTTTTTCCGAAACTGAAAGTGCATCAATGAATAACGGACGGCTAAATAATCTTTCAGAATATTTCAATAATGGCGCTGCTTGTTTTGGCAGACGAATTCCATAATATTCTAAACGCCATAACAGTGGCGCAATTGCTACATCTAACATTGAAAATTCGTCTCCTAGCATAAATTTTTGCTTTTCAAAAATCGGCGATATTATCGTCAGATTCTCAGCAATTGTCGCTTGGGCTTTATCTTTCGCTTTCTGGTCTGCTCCATCAAATGCATCGATATGACAGAATAGTTCTTGCTCAAAACGAAACAACAACAAACGCGCGCGCGCGCGCATTACAGGATCAGCCGGCATCAATTGCGGATGTGGAAAGCGATCATCAATATATTCGTTAATAATATTTGATTCATACAATACTAGATCGCGTTCCACAAGTACCGGCGCTTTACCATACGGACTCATTACTGCTAAGTCTTCTGATTTATTATTTAGATCAACATCTATTACTTGAAAGTCCATATCTTTCTCGTGCAAAACAATCCTGCAACGATGGCTATACGGACACGTAATTGTTGAATATAACGTCATCATAACTTCTAATTTTAGACTAAATTATATATATTCAGCAATTTAATATTAATGAATATCTTTCCAATATTCTTTCTTCAACACATACGATAAAACCAGCATACCCAGCAGAAAGATCATTACTTCAATCCCCAATTCTTTTCGTGCATTGGCATGCGGTTCACCTAAATAAACCAAGTAGTTTACCAGATCGCCAACAAACTTATCAAAATCTGCCGCACTTAATTGACCAGGTTTTGCGAGTACCAAGCTTTTTTGCTCTCCTTTGTCAGATGTCTTAACTATCAGTTTTTGTTCGCCTTGCAATTGATACAAAACATGAGGCATTGCAACACGATCAAAAACCAAATTATTCCATCCTGTATGCGTTGCATCATCTCGATAAAATGCGCGCAAGTAAGTATATAACCAATCAGCACCTCGAGCACGAGCAATCACAGATAAATCTGGCGGGACAACGCCAAACCACTCCTCACCTTCCTTCTTACGCATGGCTGACTGCATCAGATCACCAACTTTCTGGCCTGTAAAGACCAGTTTGTTAAGAATTTCTTCGTTTGTAAATCCAATATCGCGATGACGGTTGTAACGCATGTAGCTTGCACCATGGCAAGTCAGACAATAATTAACAAAACTTTCTGCACCACGTCTCAACGAAGTATTATCAGTTATATCTACCGGAGCACGGTCCAATGGCATTCCTGGTTCACTAGCTGAAACGCCAAACGGAGTCAAGCACAAGATTAATAAAGCAATCGTTATTTTCTTCATTTTTCTACTCTTTTAGTCTTTTGGGTTCAGGCTTTGTTTTATCTATCTTGCTATACCATGGCATCAAAATAAAGAATGCAAAATAAATGACTGTAAAGATCTGCGCCAATAATGTATATAAAGGCGTTGGAGATTTTGTTCCCAACCAACCCAACACAAAAAAGCTAATTACGAAGAGTGTCAATGCCCCTTTGAAATAGGGTCCTTTGTAGCGTATCGACTTGACAGGACTCCGATCCAGCCACGGCAGGAAACAAAAAATCACTACCGAGCCTGCCATCAAAATTACACCCCACAATTTTGCATCAATCCCCAGAAAATTAACTGTCACAGCCCGCAACATCGAATAATACGGTGTGAAATACCAAACGGGTGCAATATGATCTGGTGTTTGCAACGTATTTGCGGGTATAAAATTATTATACTCAAGAAAATACCCTCCCATTTCTGGGGCAAAAAAGATAATTCCACAGAATACAATCAGAAATACCACAACCCCAACGATATCCTTAACAGTATAATAAGGATGAAATGGAATACCGTCTAAGGGGATACCAGTTGCAGGGTTTTTATTTTCTTTTATTTCAATTCCATCCGGATTATTTGACCCCGTTTCATGCAGAGCAAGGATATGAACAAAAACCAGCACAAGTAACACTAAAGGCAATGTCACAACATGGTAGGCAAAGAAGCGATTTAGTGCTGCATCAGAGAGTGTAAAGTCGCCCAAAAGCCATTGCTGCAATATCTCACCCACGCTCGGTATTGCTCCAAACATGCTAACAATTACTTGCGCCCCCCAATAAGACATTTGCCCCCAAGGTAAAATGTAACCGGTAAAAGCCAAGCTCATCAGCACAAAAAATATAACCATACCTATCAACCACAACAACTCTCTCGGTTTCCGGTATGAGCCATACATCATTCCACGAAACATATGGAGATATACCACTACAAAGAACATTGATGCTCCAGTAGAGTGCATGTACCGGATTAACCAGCCATAATCCACATCACGCATGATATATTCAACCGATGCGAAAGCTTGACTCGCATCCGGCTTATAATTCATGGTGAGAAAAATTCCTGTCAATAGTTGGTTAACTAAAACCAGTAAAGCTAATGAACCAAAGAAATACCAGAAATTAAAGTTCTTCGGTGCATAGTATTCCGACAAATGTGCTTTCCAGTTTGAGGTCAGTGGAAAACGTTTATCGATCCAAGCAATCATTGAATTAAATAAATTACTCATTTACGCAGCCCCCTCGCTTTCAGATCCAATTAAAAGCCGACTATCGCTCAAATATACATGAGGAGGAACAACCAGATTGGTTGGAGCCGGTACGTGTTTATAAACACGCCCCGCCAAATCAAATTTAGAACCGTGACAGGGACAGAAAAACCCGCCCAGCCAATCAGCCCCAAGATCCGCTGGCGCAACATCCTTTCTAAATACAGGAGAGCAACCCAAATGCGTACACACTCCCTCAACAACCAAAAACTCCGGCTTTATCGAACGTGTACGATTTTTCGCATAATCAGGCTGCTGCTTTTTATCAGAATTCGGATCAGCGAGCTGATCTTCCACTTTAACCAAGCTTTCTAGCATTTCTGGTGTGCGATTCAAAACCCATACAACTTTTCCACGCCATTCAACCATTAACAACATTCCTGGCTCAAGCTTTGATATATCCACTTCAACCGGTGCCCCAGCCGCTTTAGCCCGTTCGCTTGGCATCATACTCAATAAAAAAGGCGTTGCAATCGCAGCGCCTGCAATTCCGCCCGCTACTGAGGTCGCGGCAACCAGGAATTTTCTCCTGCCGCTCATCTCATCATTAATACTGAAACTATCCGCCATTTTCAATTATTCCATCAGTAATATTTTTTTCGTAAAGTTAAACACAACAAAAGAAAAAGCTTTTTTTCAATCCCTATTAATTTCACTCGTTAATTTACTTCATACAAACTGGCGCGCAGTATACCACAATCGTTTTAAGGATTATAGAAATCTTGGAAGATTTCCGATTTCCATGAGTGACAAATCAATCACCAAGCACTATGCCATATCATTGTTTAAATGATGCTATTTTATCTTTCCATGACACTGCTTATATTTCTTTCCCGAACCGCATGGGCAAGGTTGATTACGCCCGACTTTCTCGTTCTGACGCACAAAAGGCTGTATCTTTTCTTCCTCTGCTCCCGCATACTGCTCTGATTCCTCCTCTGATTCGTAATATGCATCACGATGGAGCTGTATATTTTCTGGCGATCGCAAAGTATCCGTTACGGCTTCTACTTGTTGCTCGCTTTTTATTTGCACAGTGAGCAATATTTTTGTGGCCTCCCTTTTAACTTCTTCAAGCATGGCTGAGAACAGTTCAAAAGCCTCGCGCTTATATTCTTGTTTTGGATTCTTTTGTGCATAACCACGCAAGTGAATGCCCTGCCGCAAATGATCCAATGCCGCCAGATGCTCGCGCCAATGTGAATCCAGAATCTGCAGCATCACCACCCGTTCATAGTGATGCATAATCTCAACACCGACCTGCGCAACCTTTGTCTGATACTGATCATTTGCAAGATCGATAATGCGTTGACATAAGGTCTCCTCATGCAGCCCCGGATCATCCTCAAGCCATTTATGTAGTGAAAAATGTAACTGATATTCGGCCGCGAGGGCCTTTTCCAATCCAGCCACATCCCACTGCTCTTCAACACTCTGCGGCGGGATATGAAAATTGAACAAATCGGTTAAAACGCTTTCACGAATCGCAGCTATAGTTTCCGAAATATCTTGTTCTGCTTCCAGCAGTTCATTGCGCTGCTGATAAATGACATGTCTCTGGTCATTTGCGACATCATCGTATTCGAGCAACTGCTTGCGCATATCAAAGTTTCTTGCCTCCACTTTGCGCTGCGCGTTTTCAATAGCACGAGTTACCCATGGATGCTCAATCGCCTCTCCTTCCGGCATCTTAAGGCGTGTCATGATATTGGCCACACGATCCGATGCAAAAATACGCAGCAAAGGATCTTCCAAGGAAAGGAAGAAACGACTGGAACCCGGATCTCCCTGCCGCCCCGAACGTCCACGCAGTTGATTATCCACGCGCCGGGATTCATGCCGCTCTGTACCGATAATATGCAAGCCGCCTTTGTTCAATACCTCTTCATGAATCTGTTTCCATTTTTCGTGCACTTCGGCGATGCGTTTTTCTTTCGCCTCGTCACTTAATTTTTCGTCATGCCGGATTTGCTCGATCTCCGGTTCCGGATTCCCTCCCAGCACGATATCCGTTCCTCGGCCTGCCATATTGGTCGCTATCGTAATCATTTTTGGCCGTCCAGCCTGCGCAACGATATTGGCTTCACTGGCATGCTGCTTGGCATTCAAAACTTGATGCGGCAGCTTCTCCCGGTTCAGCAATTTCGACAATAACTCATTGTTCTCAATCGATGTCGTACCTACCAGTACCGGCTGACCGCGTTCGTAACAATCCTTGATCTCATCAATGATCGCTTCATTTTTTTCCTTCATCGTACGAAACACCAGATCCATACGATCCTCACGAATCATCGGTCTATGCGTTGGAATAATAATCGTCTCCAATCCATAGATTTGCTGAAACTCGGCTGCCTCGGTATCTGCAGTGCCCGTCATGCCAGACAGTTTCTGATACATGCGAAAATAATTCTGAAAGGTAATGGAAGCAAGCGTCTGATTTTCTTTCTGAATAGCCACACCTTCCTTGGCCTCCACCGCTTGATGCAAACCATCCGACCAGCGGCGGCCGGCCATCAGACGCCCGGTGAATTCATCGACGATAACCACTTCACCGTTTTGCACCACATAATGCTGATCGAGAAAAAACAAATTATGCGCGCGCAAGCCCGCATTCAAATGATGAATTAAATTGATGTTGGCCGGATCGTAAAGACTGGATCCTGATTCGAGCAGCTCGGCTGATTCCAGCAACTCTTCCGCATGCTCGAAACCAGCCTCACTTAACGTCACTTGATGGGATTTTTCATCTACACTGTAATCACCCGGACCGTCTTCCTGCTCCTGCCGGATAAGCTTTGGAACCAATTTGTTAATACGCACGTAAATTTCGGTATCGCCTTCCGCCTGACCGGAGATAATCAAAGGCGTGCGGGCTTCATCGATCAAAATTGAATCCACTTCATCCACGATTGCGAAATTAAGTGTGCGTTGCGCACGCTCGTTCGCGTGTGTCACCATATTATCGCGCAGATAATCAAAGCCGTACTCATTGTTGGTTCCGTAGGTAATATCGGCGGCATAAGCGGTCTGCTTCTCGTCGTGTGGCATTTGCGAATAAATAACGCCGACGCTCATGCCTAGAAACCGGTAAATTCGACCCATCCACTCAGCATCGCGCTTCGCCAGGTAATCATTCACAGTCACAACATGCACCCCCTTACCCGACAATGCATTCAAATAGGCCGGTAAAGTCGCCATGAGCGTTTTACCCTCACCCGTGCGCATCTCGGCAATCTTACCGCCGTGCAACACCATGCCGCCGATTAACTGCACATCGAAGTGGCGCATCTCCAGCACGCGTTTACCGGTCTCGCGAACGACAGCAAAAGCTTCCGGCAGCAATGCATCAAGCGTTTCGCCATCCTGAATGCGTTGCTTGAATTCATCGGTCTTTGCGCGTAACTCGGCATCCGACAACGCCGCAATAGCCGGTTCCAATTCATTGATCGTCCGCACAGTCTGAGTATACTGCTTGATCATCCGGTCGTTACGGCTGCCAAAAATTTTCTTGAGTAGATTACCTAGCATAAGTCTGTAAATATTTCGTATTGATACCTTATTAAAAAACAAAGGGTGAGCTTACTTCTCACCCCCGCAAAAAACCTGGAGATATTAATATCTCCGATCTAACCCGGCTTTTTCAAAAATTTGGATGGATTTTGCGGTTTATCTTTGTGCCGGATTTCAAAATGCAAATGCGGTGCTGTAGAACGCCCGGTATTGCCTACCTCAGCTATTTTCTGCCCCTGCAATACAACGGTTCCGAGACTCACTAAACGCTTTGATGCGTGCGCATATCGAGTTACCAAGTCATCGCCATGGTCAATCTCTACCATATTACCATACTCAGGATGATGATCTGAATAGATCACCACCCCACTCGCCGCTGCTTTTATTGGTGATCCAATCTCCGCGGCAAAATCGACACCTTCATGAAATGCTCTCTTCCCGGTAAACGGGTCGATCCGGTATCCATAACCGGAAGAGTACCAATCAGTTTCAACAGGCATTTCGGAAGGCAGCACAAACTTCGTTATCCGGTCATAACGCAATAAGGAATCCAGCGCCCCCAGCTTGTCCGTTCTTTCATTCAACATATTCGACAGCTCCTGAAGTTGATCGTCAAACTCAGAAAACGACAACTCTTCAGACGATAAGTCATTCCGCGTACCACCTTGACCCGGTGTTCCCTTGAATGAAAAATCCCGCGATTGAATACCGGAAGATTCCGCCAGCCGTTCGCCCAATGCATCCAAACGCATTAGTTGCGCCTGCATCTGCCCTAACTTACTGGCCATCATATTCAGATTCTCTTGCAAATGCGTTTGAATTTTTTGATGCCGCTCTTCTTGCGGATTAACCAATATCGCCCTTAAGACAGGCGCTTCGATCCGATCAGCATAACGAAGTGAAATAAAATTCAAGCTTAATGCCATTATCAGAATAATGAAAAAAAAAGCACACATTGATAATACAATGTGTGCTTTAGTTAAGGTTAATTTACGCGCTCGGTCCGAATTACTGGAAATAAAAATAATATTCATACTTTTTAATTGGATATTGGTGAGATAACCATGGCCCCTCATAAAGTTGACGCTTATTTCGATTTGCTCGGCAAAACACCTGAATTCTCACGTCTGTTCAAGTTAGCCCAAAAATTACGCGAAGACCAATCGACATTCCTTAAACTTATTCCAGCGCAATTGGTGCCACATTGCAGCCTGAGCCGAATCAAGGACAGCAAACTCACCGTAATGGCCGGAAATGGCGCCATAGCGGCAAAACTCAAGCAAATCTCCCCATCATTGCTGCTCAAACTGCAAAAGCTAGGTTGGGAAATTACTGCAATTCAAATTATGGTGCAAGCAGATTCGAATTCGAGAAATAGAAAGACATCAACAAATCAACAGCATGCCAAAAAAGAATTGAAACTAAGCCGGACTGGAAAAGCATGCTTAAGTCAATTAGCCGCAACCTTGGCCGATTCCGAATTAAAAGATACAATTCAATCGTTCATAAAAAAATACCGAAGCGATTAAATTATCCAATTCCCTTATAAAAATAAGAGATCAAATTAGCATTCGGGTTCGGCCATGACCTGCCAAGCAGACTCCACTTTTCCACGGTCTGCGCATAATTCTTTCACAGCGCATCAGCAGTTTTTTCGATGTCAGCAAGCTTAGCCGGTTCGATAAAAAATACCAGCACTATTCGCAGCACTCGTTGTCTACTGTTTTTTTGTTGAATCGAAGTCTCGTATATAATGCGAAATTGTTGGTCAATTTTTTCATCGTAACAGAAGTTTTTCTAAATTTTTAAGCTTCTAATTTTTAGATGACAAATCATCTTTTGCCAATGCAGTCAATTAGTTGCAATCATTCAATCGTGACCAGAAAAACAATTCTATGAATGTTTTTTATGAAGAAGCCGGAACCTTTAAAGTAGGCACCATTCTGGCTGACAACAACACCTCGCTGCAAATAGAGACTGCTTATGGCAAGCGATCAAAAATCAAGACAACAGCTGTTCTGTTTCGATTCGATACGCCACCTTTAGCCGAATTTATGAGCCATGCGCAAAAAATTGCCGAAGAGCTGGATCCGGATTTTCTCTGGGAATGCTGTCCGCAAGAAACCGAATTTGCCAGCAATGCGCTCGCGGCCGAATATTTCGGCCATTCCCCAAGCCCGGTTGAAGCGGCCGCTACTTTGCTGCTACTGCAAAGCGCACCGATGTATTTCTACAAGAAGGGGCATGGACGCTATAAAGCCGCACCACCGGATGCATTGAAAGCCGCCTTGGCCGGTCAGGAAAAAAAACGCCTGCAAGCTGCGCAACAAGCCCGTTATATCGAGCAATTAAGTCAATTCATCTTACCCGAGGAGTTCAAACCTCTCTGTACTAGCTTGCTCTATAAGCCCGAAAAAAATTCCCTGGAATGGAAAGCGCTTGAAACTGTTTGCGCAGAAAAAAAACTTGCTGCCATAAAACTGATGGAAAAATGTGGCGCCATTCCATCTTCTCACGATTTCCATTTTGATCAGTTTATTCAGGAATATTTTCCCGAAGGCATTAGCTTTGGTGATCTGGAAACGCACCCGATTGGAGATGTTCCGGCTGATTTATGCTATGCGGATGTTGCCGCGTTCAGTATCGACGATGCCTCAACAACAGAAATTGACGATGCATTTTCGGTTACACCGTTAACACTGGGAAGCTTCCGTATTGGCATTCATATAGCAGCGCCAGCCTTGGGCATTCATCCTGAGTCGCCGCTTGAGAATGCTATCTCCTCCCGCCTATCCACTGTTTATCTGCCTGGAAAAAAAATCACCATGCTGCCGGATTCAGTCATCAATCACTTTACTTTGGCTGAAAATAAGCTTTGCCCCGTGCTCTCCCTGTATTTAGATGTAGCGGATGATTTCACCGTCATTGGAACAGAAACCAAACTTGAAAAAATCAAAATTGCCGCCAACCTGCGTCACAATGCACTAGAGCAGCATTTTACCGAAACCGCATTAAGCAAGGGTGATTTCACACATGCATTCAGCAAGGAATTCAGCTTGTTATGGAAATTCGCCTGCAGGATGGAGAATCAACGAGGCAAAACCAATGACAGTAATAGCGACAAAATCGACTACAGCTTCGAAATCGACGGTGAACATGTCACGATCAGCGAGCGCCGGCGTGGTTCACCGATTGACAAGGTAGTATCGGAATTAATGATTTATGTTAATACGGAATGGGGAAAGCAATTAACCGACGCCGGTATCACCGGCATTTTTCGCAGCCAGGCCAACGGTAAAGTAAAAATGAGCATCTCCCCCGCTCCCCACCAAGGATTAGGCGTTTCTCAATACGCTTGGAGCAGCTCACCAATGAGACGTTACGTCGATTTAATCAATCAGCGGCAACTCATCGCGATGCTGCGCAGCGAAGCGCCGCCGTATAACAAAAACAGCAATCAACTATTAATCGCCATGCGTGACTTTGAAACTGCTTACGGAATTTATGGCGAATTCCAACGCGCCATGGAACGTTACTGGTGCTTGCGCTGGTTATTACAGGAAAAAATCCAAACCATCAATGCGCAGGTTATTAAAGAAAATTTGGTAAAAATGGATCACATCCCGTTCATCACGAGAGTTCCGTCACTTCCTGAAGTAGTACCAGGCACATACATCAAACTTAAATTATCCGAAATCGATTTACTGGATCGCACCTTACATGCGGAATTTTTACAGAAACTGGATGCATGAATCCGCGCGACAAAAAATTTGAATGTATCATGTGACAAACGAAAAGTTGTTACCTAGAATAGTGCAGTTTTCCATTAGTAAATCGACTTAATTCAAGGCTTAACTCTTAGAGTGTGACCATTCAAATACCAGTAAACTTGTCAGTAGCGCCAGATAGCTCTCAATACTTGCGAACCAATCGCTTATCTGTCGCGATGGCCGCTTCCTTGTTGTTACATGCTATTTTATTTCTCGGCGTGACTTTTCAATTTCCCCAGCCGAAACCGGACAAAATCGCTTCATCGCTGGAAGTTGTACTGGTCAATAGCAAAACACCGGCGAAACCGAAAGAAACCCAATTACTCGCACAAGACAATCTCGACGGCGGTGGCAACACCGATGACGATCGCCGGGCAAAAACGCCTTTTCCGGTACTGCCAAAAAGTAAACCGGTCATCAAGGAAAACCAGGCGCAGCAGAAAGTTAAGCAGCTCGAACAAGAAGCCAAAAAACTGATGGCCGCCGTCAGCGAAATACCAAAAATACAACAACCCGCCGAGCAAAAAAGCGCAACCGAGAATGAAAAAGCCGCGATAGATCCCACTGAATTATTGCTGCGCAGCCTGGATATCGCTCGGCTGCGAGCGCAGGTCGATCAGGATCATGATAGTTATCAAAAACGACCCAAGCGTAAATTTGTCGGCGCGCGTACCAAAGAATACCGCTTTGCGCGCTATATCGAGGACTGGCGTCTTAAAGTGGAGCGCATCGGCAACCTGAATTACCCGGAAGCCGCTAGAAAAGAAAAACTCTACGGCAATCTGCAATTGACCGTCGGCATCCGTGCCGATGGCAGTCTGGAATCCATTGAAATCAACCGCTCATCCGGAGAAAAAATCCTCGATGAAGCGGCTGTCAATATCGTTAAACTCGCCGGGCAAAACGGTTTCGCACCGTTCCCGCCGGACATCAGCCAGGATACGGATATTCTGCATATCACCCGCACCTGGGTATTTGCAGCTTCCGATATGCTGCTCAGCCAATAATCTTCAGGGTATTCGCACATTCAATCAGAGATACCGGCCATGCTTGATTCCTATGCCGTAATCGGCAATCCCATCGC
>CAYQZF010000072.1:0-11540 GCA_964421895.1 uncultured Nitrosomonas sp.
CGGGAAAAATGACTACAAATACCCAATTCCCTCACAAATTAATCCAAAGTTACTCCGGAATGAGAAATTTGCGTCGTTTTGCAAAAGTCTCGCATAATATTGTACAACTGCTTGCTCTATCGGTTTCCAGTCAACCAGTTGATCTATTTGGTTGAACAAATTCCCTTTGCGGGTGCGGCGGGTAATATCAAATTCCGAGAAACTCATAGAATGAATTTAACATTATGTTTCAAATGTAAATTATTTCATTCCGTGCAACTAAATCTGTTTCTGATCGTGCAAGGGGCACGATATGATTATGGGTTCTGGAACAACGTTGATCGTCGTAAATCGAATGAAACGTGACTCGATTGGCATCGACATTGTTCCAGAGTACTGTGAAATGGTAAAAGCAATTGCATCCTATTGAACTATATCTTCTCGAATCAAAGTCAGTTTATGAAATCACTAAACCTAAAAGACGTCACAGTACGTTGAACAAAACATTGAGGACCAGTAATATCTTCGCTGTTAATGGCTGTTGCTATGGTCGAGACAGTGAGCCAGACAAGGGGGATTATTTCAAATATTGCGGTCAATGTTTTTGGGAATTTATATCCGGCAATAGTGAGTTATTTACAGAAATTATCGAACCACTTGGATACAGCTCTCAAGAAAGGAATGATGATTTTGTAAGATCATATTCTCAAATGATTAATAAATTCACCAGAGAGTTTTCGAATGACTTTTGCAAAGATAATGAGAAATCGATTGGGATAGGATTGGGATAGGTTAGTTCGATTTAATTCAGCAATATAATGTGGCGTCAGATAAAACTTCTAATTAATATTTTACCTGCACACGGTATTTAAGCGTCACCGATCCCTCGGCGGGCACGTCCACTTTCCATAGCGCAGTATTGCTGGCAGGTTTATCGTGCGGATGACTTTCTTCGATGATTTTCCAATCACCCGGTATGGGTTCTTGCACCATAACCGTTGCCGTTTCCTGTTTGGCATTTTTGAGCGTGATTTCATAAGCGCTCTCAAAGCGATTGGCGCCGTTGTTACTAGCATTGCCGGTGCTCAATTGTTTGAAATCGATTTGTTTTTTATTGGCCGTCACGTCAAATGACTGGCCCAATTGCACACGTGCCGGTTCATTCTTCGGCGTATGATCGATCTGATCTTCACCAACAAATTGCGCGTTGCCGGCTTTATCGCGCTTGTAGGCGCGCAAGATTCCCTTAGGCAGCGGCATGCCTAAGCGGGCCGATGTTTTATTATCAAAATGCAGCCAAACATTCACTTTCAGTTTCTGTCCCAAGTCGCCATAGCTGGATGCATAGTAGTAGTCACTGCCCATCAATACCAGTTCTTTCCGGACCGGCACACCGGTAGCATTGAGCAGCGCAACCTGCTTGGTTTGATTTTCAGAGATTGTCGTTAACCTTTCCAGAGTGTAAAGGTGATAGTCCATGAGCGATTCCTGACGCATCGGCTCAGCCATCGCAGCCGCGGCCAGCTTGGCTCTCTGCGCTACCGGTACGGCAAGTTCCTGTTGCACCCGGTGCACATCGCCCGCCACTAATTGCAATTTCGCATTGGCGTAGCGCGTGCCGCTGTTATTCGTCAGCGTTACCCAAGCGGATAAGTCCAGCTGATTTTCCGCATCATTCAACTCAGCCACATAATCCGCTTTCCAGGATAAGCCGCCGGTTAAATAACTCAATTCCAGCTCCTTCGCTGCCGCACCGGTATGACTCCCATTAATCACCAGAGTAGGCCGGTCGCGTAAATTGCCGGGCACATTCTCGAAGGTGATGCGGCCAGGTAAACCCGTTTCGATGCGATCAGCCATCCTGAGCACCACACCGTTACCAGCCGCCAGCACAATGGCACTCTCCCTGCTCTCCACTCCGGTAGCGGGATTGACTTTAACAATCGACACCGTTTGACCGACATACTTATTCAACAGACTTTGCGGAGTCAGTAAATCAAAGTTAAAGTTTTGCTCCACTACCGCAATGCTGCCCGGATGCGTGACACTCCTTAGCGAAACAGTCTCCGGCCGCATAAGCGCGCTGACATCGCGCCATGCCAAATTAAAATCACCATTTACCAAGGAAAGGTTGCGCACATCTTTTATTAACGCTAAGTCATTGTTATAAATGGTGATTGCGATGGATTTTTGATCTTTCAAGGTACTCAACTGCTCATCGCTGGCCGCCATTGCAATGGCATAGCCCAATAGCAGTGTGCAACTGACAATTAATAAAGACGAACAAAAAACAAAGTACGTTTTGCTCATAAAACTAACTCACCTCCGAGACAAGGAGACAAATGCTGAAAACGGACTTACTTATCCGGTTTGGGGCGCTCAAAAGATAGTACCTTAGCAGAAGGGGCATTTTCCAAGGAATCCAGTAACTCCTTAGGCTCTTGCAATGCCTTCAGCAAACCACTCTCTCCTACCACATTAGTCCACATTTTTTGTGAAATTCGCAAGCAGGCCGTCATTGGGTCATTGGTCTGTTTGCGAATTTGGTCAACTTGCCATTGCAAGCCTATCATCCGCGGTTTGAGATGTGAGGGAGCTTGCGCCATCAACTCATTGATCATTTGCTGACGCATAGCTTCAAATCTCTCGGGTTCGTCCTGAGCGACCTTGCACCAATGGTCAAAATCAAAATCCGGCATTTTTTCTTTTTCATTCATGAAAGTATTCTAGCACTTCACTGCCAAAACTTGCGAGCGATGTTGAGTAATTTGGGCTACGCAAACTCGCAATGAACCCGAATATATCCTGACATTAAGTGCCGCTCTTATACTTTTGAGCTAAAGAAGTTAAGCACATGCAGATGTGTATTAACTTCCTTAGCTCAAAGATATTATTTCTGTTCTCGAGCCAGAAAAGCAAAACTCAGGCAACTTATTAATTCATCTTGGCTCGGATAGAAAAGCATCCAAAGAGAAGTCAATTATACGGCAGCAGTTGCGCTTTACTGACTCCATATTGCTTGGCCGCCGCTGCCTTTTTCGTAGCCTCTCCCTGAATCACTTCAACAGCATCGATTCAACCGGCCTTTACCGCCGTAACGAGCCTCTTGCCGCTCGCGGAAGAATTCCGCGTAAGTCATGATAGCGCGGTCGGGATGCGCGGTTTTCATGTGCTCGACATACGTACCATACTCCGGCACGCCGACCATCAACCGCAAGCTTTGGGTCAGGTGACGAAAAGTCAGGGTTAGTGTGTTGTACATGATCAAATCTCCATTATTTGTTGTTGACGGTTGCGTATATAGGTAGCAATTCATATGGTGCTTCTTGGACGGTCGGGTGTTGGGCCATGCGTGCTTGCAGCACGGTACGGATACCAAACAGCAGCATGCTGATCAGCACCGTCATAAACAATCCCGCCAGAGTGGTGTTGACGTAATCGTTGAAAATCACTTGCTGCATTTGCTCGAGTGATTTTGCCGGTGCTAGCACGATGCCTTGCGCCACCGCGTCCTGGTATTTCTCTGCATGGGCGAGAAAGCCGATGCGCGGATTATCGTGAAAAATCTTCTGCCAGGCGGCGGTCAACGTACAAGTAGAAACCCATACCACCGGGATTGCGGTAATCCAGGCGAAGCGATCGAGTTTCATTTTGAACAGCACGCAGGTGCACAGAATCAACGCAATACCGGCGAGCATCTGGTTGGCGATACCGAACAGCGGCCACAGCGTATTGATGCCGCCCAGCGGATCGATCACGCCTTGATACAAAAAATATCCCCAGCCGGATACACAGATGCCGGTAGCGATCAAGCTAGCCACCAACGAATCGGTGCGTTTCATGGCCGGCACGAACGAACCGAGCAAATCCTGCAGCATGAAACGTCCGGCGCGCGTTCCGGCGTCGACTGCGGTCAGAATGAACAAGGCTTCGAACAGAATTGCAAAGTGGTACCAGAACGCCATCATCGCCGTGCCACCCGCCACTTCCGACAGGATTTGCGCCATACCGACCGCCAGTGTCGGTGCGCCGCCCGTGCGCGAGATGATGCTATGTTCGCCGACGTTTTGCGCGGTTTGCGTGATCATTTCTGATGTGATGTAGAACCCCCATTGTGAAATGGCTTGCACCGCCGATTCCGCTGTAGTGCCGATGATCGCCGCTGGACTGTTCATCGCGAAATAAATTCCGGGTTCGAGCGCCGCCGCGGCCACTAATGCCATGATCGCGACGAACGATTCCATCAGCATTGCGCCGTAACCGATAAAGCGCGCGTCGGTTTCGTTCTGGATCATTTTCGGTGTGGTGCCAGACGCGATCAACGAATGAAAGCCGGAAATCGCGCCACACGCCACGGTGACGAACAGGAACGGGAACAAGTCGCCTGACCACACCGGGCCGGTGCCGTCGGTGAATTGGGTCAGCGCGGGCATTTTGAGTTCCGGCGAAATGATAATGACACCGACGGCCAACCCTGCGATGGTGCCGATCTTCAGAAAGGTCGACAGATAATCGCGCGGCGCGAGTAATAGCCACACTGGCAGTACCGAGGCGACAAAACCGTAGCCGATCAACGCCCAAGTCAATTGCTCACCGGTCAAGGTAAACATCGCTGCCCATACCGGATCTTCCTGCACGTACTGTCCGGCGACGATCGATAGCATCAATAGCACAAATCCGATCAGCGACACTTCGGCAATCGCGCACGGCCGGAAATAACGCGAATAAACGCCCATGAACATCGCTATCGGAATCGTCGCGGCGACAGTGAACATGCCCCACGGCGACTCAGCCAGCGCTTTGACGACGATCAGCGATAAAACCGCCAGCAAGATCAGCATAATGAAGAACGCACCGAACAGCGCGATCATGCCGGGAATATGTCCCAACTCAGACTTGATCAGATCGCCGAGTGAGCGGGCGTTGCGGCGCGTCGATACAAACAGCACGATGAAATCCTGAACCGCTCCGGCGAACACCACTCCGGCCAGCAACCACAACATGCCCGGCAAATACCCCATCTGCGCCGCCAGGATCGGTCCTACCAACGGCCCGGCCCCGGCAATCGCCGCGAAATGATGACCGAACAACACATATTTATTAGTCGGCACATGATCCAAGCCGTCATTGTGTTTATGCGCTGGAGTCATGCGCGTGACATCCAGTTTCAACACCCGGTTCGCAATGAACAAACTGTAGAAACGGAAAGCGATCAAGTACACGCACACCGCCGCAATGACGATCCAGATCGCACTGATCGACTCGCCGCGATTCAAGGCGATCACGGCGAAGGCGGAGGCACCAAGAAGGGAAAATAACAGCCAGCCGATCAATTTAAATAAATTCATAATTATTCCTGTTAAAAATAAACAAAATCCTAGAGTAGAAGCAGTTGGCTTCTTTGAAGATAAAAAACTTCGTTGTAACCCACAGAACTCTTCAAACTGCTGACTTTCAAGGAGCCTATGTCCCATGATGCGAAGATCCGCCGCCATCTTAAGCGTGCAACTCTATGCCCAGCACAGTCTTGCCTTGTGAATCTACGCTGTATATCTAAACAATTCTTTCACCCATTTGCGCCTGTAACTGCATTTTTCATGCCGGCTGTCCCTTTCTTATTTGGCAGGTTTTATTGCCTAATCCATCGAGGAGAAACTATGGGGGATTTGCAAGTTTAATTCGAATTAATGCGACGATATTCAAGCCGGCCTTCTTGAATGATTTTCTTGCCAAGCATGCACAATGATTTAGCACCAAACCATTTCTTGATTGAAGTGGCATAGCCTTCGACAGTCCGTTTGCGTGAATCCAAGCGGGTTTTACTGCACTTTCCCGGTTTTTCAGCGTTTCTCCGCGAAAAAGTGCATTTTTGCATGATGTACTTATCTGCTGTGCCAAATTCTTCCAGTACACAATCAATCCCAAACTTCCTGATTTTTATATTATATTCTTCAATTAGGAGATTGTAGGCGATTTGCTTGTATCCCATGCCTTGTGACAGCAGCTCGATAATCTTCATTTTCATTGGAGATAATCCCTTATTTTTCTTAATTTTACTCTCCAATTCCATAGGCCATGCTGCTCCTCCTTGCATGACTTTATCAATTGCTTCCTTTATTTCACCATCGGTTTTTTGTTTGGATAAATAGCCATGAGCTCCGACTTTCATCGCACTGATAACATCGACTTCTCGGGTATAAATGCTCCAAAAGATAATTTTTATCTTGGGGTATTTCTTTAAAATTTCCTTTGTCAATTCGACGCCCCAAAGACTGTTATCGTTTAACTGATAATCCATGATTATCAGATCAATAGACATTAACTGCAAATGATCGAGTGCTTGATGACTATTATCAGCTTCCGCGACAATTCGTAGATTTTCATACTTACCTAAACCATCCTTAATGCTCTTTCTGATTAACCAATAATCTTCGACAAGTAAAATTTTAGTAATATTCTCTAATGACATGATCTTCCTCTTTTTAGTCTCGGTTTTGATCAAAAACTAAGCATTTCCGCATCAATTGAGTTTCAGATTTTTATGAGCAAAAGAATATTGGAATGCTTCCTTCATTAAATCGTGTAGAAATATGAGAATCATTCTTTAGAATGAAATTTATTTTTAATGTTTTCAACACTTTTTATATTTATACCCATTAATTCAGCAATCTCTGCGTCTTTTTTTTCCTTGTGTAACAGCATCAATACTTTTATTTCCATTTCCGTAGTGGTCCGTCTGATTTCCAGTTTGCCGTACTCATTAAGAGCCAGTCTGAAGAGATCGCTCCGGTTCCGGATACATAATTTTTCCCGGATATTATCGAAATGCCTTTCCACTGTTCGTGTACGGGCTTTAAGTTTTTCCTCATCGATGAAATTCCATAAGTCCCCATATTTCTGCGTTACATAATCCATCCCGAAATTTTCAACCATTTCTCTGTGATCGATTTCTAATAAGCTATAAGCGATTTGGGCGTTTTGTTTTCCTTCAGCCAAAAGCTCCATAACCTTTATTTCCTTAGGCGTTAATCTTTTGGTTGCTGCATGAACTCCCGGCACCTTGGATTCATCGGTCACCCATACCTGTTCACCATGCATAATTC
Organism: uncultured Nitrosomonas sp.; assembly: GCA_964421895.1. Taxonomy (GTDB): domain Bacteria; phylum Pseudomonadota; class Gammaproteobacteria; order Burkholderiales; family Nitrosomonadaceae; genus Nitrosomonas. Next base: position 7,083 of record CAYQZF010000072.1, read on the forward strand.
TATGAATTGCATCGATGACATCCTGATCCGATTTATCTTTTGATACATAGCCGTGGGCACCGGCTTCTTTTGCTTGTTCGAGATCGACTTCTCTTATATGCGCACTCCAGAATAATATTTTTATCTCGGGGAATCGTTTGTGAATCTCCCTCGTAAGCTCAACCCCCCAAAGACCATGATCTTTCAATGCATAATCCATAATGACTAAATCAATCTCATGAGTTTCCAAATGCGCTAATGCTTGCTGCCCGCTGTCCGTTGTCGCAACGCAAAATAGTTTGGGGTTTTCAGCTAATCCATTAAGAAGACTATCTCTTAGGCGCCAGTCATCTTCGACCAACAAAAACTGGATGGTGTTTACCGGTAGTTCAACAGACATGACAGATAATTCCATAAATTATGATTTTGCGGTACGGTGACTTCAACAGTTGTACCGCGGTTGGATGACTCAATAGAAAATTTCCCGCCGGTTCTTTTGATGCGCGCTTCCATACTAGAAAGTCCTAACCCCGTCTTGACGGATTTAGCATGATTCACATCGAATCCGATACCATCATCCTGAATGGTCAGAACAATGTTGCAATCATCGGTCTTCAGTTTGAGATCCACCCGGGTTGCAGCAGCATGCCGGATATTACCCAAAGCTTCATTCACTACTTTCAGCATCGCCATTCTTTTTTCTTGGGATAAATTTTTTGCGTAAACCTTAGCTTCTTGTGTGATAGATAAGGTCATCCGAATCTGCTCCCTTATCTCAAAATTTTTTTTCATTTCGCTTAAGCCATCAACTAACGCGAGATTGTTCGGGTCTTTACCGCTAATAATGATACGAATCCAATCCAGTGCATGCTGCGCTGGATCCCGTATCTTTTCAAGAAACCCTCGAGGATTGGAAAGCATCATCTCGCCAGGTTGTTGCAGTTGATTATTTAACTCTCGAATGACATAAGCCAAATCCTGTTTAACTTGATCATGTAAATCCGCGCCGATTCGCAGGCGCTCCAGAGTTTTGCCAATATTTCTTTGCGAGAGGCTCAGACCCATCATGCCAATAAATGCGATTCCAGCTATCCATATCATCGAGATATGGATGTAATTGAGTACTTCTGTATCAGTGCCATCTAGGAAATTATCAACATCTTCCAGATAAATGCCTGTTCCTAATATCCATTCCCAATCTGTTAATTCAATCACAAAAGCGAGTTTTGATCTGCCACCGATATCATCAATCACAGAAGGTTTATGGAAAATATATTCATCGAATCCGTCTCCTTCACCTCTAGCAGCTTTTCTGGCAGTTGTTATCAAATCTCGTATGACATACTTTCCTTCCTTATCTTTATAATCCCATTTATTCTGATTCACCCAATCCTGCTTAATCGGATGAACAATATTCTTGCCGTTAAAGTCGTATACAAAGAAATAACCATCTTCTTCACTGTACTTCAAATTGGATAAAATTCTTTTAGCTTCTTTCTTAGCTTCTTCAATCGAAATCTCCAAATCGGGTTCTCGCAAATGCTTAATGGCATTTTCTGCTAGCTTGATATAACCTTTAAGATCATCTTTTTTACTCTTGAGATAATCGGATCTGATTTCAGCCTTTAATTGTTGTGGCAGCTTACTGGCTTGCTGGTAGATTGCCCAACCGATCGCACACACTGTTAAAATGAGTACTACTGGCCCCGTCATCAATAAATTTCTATTTCCCAATTTCATGATATTTCCCTGCTCGTTAAAGAAGCGCACAGTTCAATTTACACTGCTTTTCTGAATTCTTGCTAAACATACGCAGTATTACGCACATCAATTTGCAAGCATCACCCTAGCATTGATAAATCGTTCATAAAGTCCTCAAGGAAGTGTCGCTATGATGGGATGTGCCTATTCCATCTTTTGTATCACCTCGTAGCTAGCGGCGATAGCAACTTCGTGCGCCATTCTCTATTCCTGATATGCGTAAATGTACGTACTGACTTCGTCTTACATGTATCGCTATCATGATTCCTCATCATCAAAAAAGGGAAAGTAAAAATGAATACGAGAATATACAAGGGATTGATAGCCTTAGCTGCTTTAACCACGCTTGCGAGTTGCGCGACGATAATGGGCCAAAGCGCTCCTGAAACTTTGAATGTCCGCAGCACGCCCGACCAAGCGAGAGTCATCATCACCGATGAATCGGGTATAAAAATTTTCGAAGGTAAAACACCGACAGCTTTACCTTTAGAGAAAAAGAAAGGTTATTTCAGCGGCAAGAAATATGATGTCAAAATTTTGAAAGATGGATATGAAGAGCAAATTGTCACCATCGATACCAAAGTTGGCGGCTGGTATATCGGAAATATTCTGTTCGGCGGCTTGCTTGGCCTGTTGATAATCGATCCAGCTACCGGAGCGATGTGGACACTGGATACCAATGAAGTCAATGTGACATTTAACGCATTAAAACAAGGCGCATTAATTGCACCGAATAGTGCAAATATTGTTCTTTTGCAAGATGTTCCCTCTGTATTGCATGACAAAATGGTAAAACTCCCACAATAGCAAGTCACATTTAAATCTGCATACAAAGTTTTGTTTAAATACGGTAATGCAGCAAATTTAATATTTTTTCGTAATTTTAAAGGAGAATTTAATGGCAACAGGGCAAGAGGTTTTAAAATTTTATGGAATAACAGTTGAGCAAGCAATAGACTTCATTATGGCCAATGTTAATAATCCTGAAGTTATTTATAACGGCGCTTCAGAGTTAGGCATAACCACACAACACCTCAGCGATATCACTGGCTATCCAACGGGTGCGATCAAGAATTATTTTGAATCTGCTGGGTTGAATGCTAAGTCACTCGATGAAGTAAAATTATTGTTTAATTCCGATTTGGGCAGCTTGGACTATTTGGTAAATTTTAACAATCATACTGGATCATTATCGACTATCAGCTTGAGTGAACAGGTTAAAGCATCCTTAGATGATCCTGCTGATTATGATGCTCTTTTTGAATCTATATATGGCTATGAAGAAGCTGATGGTTTATATACACCCGATGAAACTGGCATTTCACACTTGGGCAATATAAATGCTACCCCTGAAAGCTTGGAATCGATTTTTTTTGGAACCTTGATCAATATCATCAAATCATTAGACATCGATGAACTTAAACAGATTTCAAGCTTTCCATCAATTACTAAGGATAATTTGGATGATTTTATCGCACTTGTATCTGATTCGCTAAGTGATATGCCTGCAACGCCTTATTCAGATAGTTTTCTGGAAGCGATTGTCGTTAATGATGCGGTTTCATTGATTGAAGATTATTGGAGTTCTGATCCTCAAGTGGTAGGCATTCTCGATGATAGTCCCTTCTTAGGGCTAGCGATAGCTTAAAGGTATGAACCTCTGAATGACTGTCATTCCATGCATGGGGATAAATATTCCGCCCCCTTAGAACAATAAAAGCAGCTCATTCAGAGCTTTTTCTTGAGGCTGTTGGGAAACTTTTGAGGCATCTAAGACACGGAAAAAAACGCAGATGATTTCTGAGCTATGATCATTTCTGGTGTATGTCGGTAGAAGAAAGCGGTGTAACCTGTTGGAAAAGATCTCGCCAGATCAACCAATAAAAAGGAAACACCGCAATGACAGATAATAATGTTTTAAAGCTGAATACACCAGATCCAGATCATCCGCTGCAGGAAGTATTGAAAGAAGGAGCGCGTAAGATGCTGGCATTGTCGGACGGTTATTGTGAGTCTGAAGCGAGCTGGACGGAAGTGTTAATGGATTTGAATCAGCGCGGTCTCAAGGATGCACCCAAACTGGCTGTCGGTGACGGCGTCCTAGGATTTGTGGAGGCTGTTGCCAAATGCTGGCCTCAGACCGATCAACAGCGTTGTTGGGTACATAAAACCGCTAATGTATTGGAAAAACTTCCCAAAGCCATGCAGCCCAAGGTCAAAGAAGCATTGCACAATATCTGGCAGGCAGAAACTCGTGAAAAAGCTTATGAAGCATTTGATAACTGCATAGAGCGTTTCACTCCGAAATATCCAAAAGCCATGGAATGCTTGGCCAAAGACAAAGATTCCATGCGGGCCTTCTACGATTATCCTGCCGAGAACTGGCAGTACATCAGAACAACTAACCCGGTTGAATCTGTATTTGCCACTGTCAGATTGAGAACCGCCAGGACCAAAAATTGCGGGAGCCGCACAACAACGCTGACTATGGCGTTTAAACTTATGGAAACAGCTCAGAAAAAATGGTTCCGATTGAGGGGCTACAACATGCTGGCAGATGTTATCTCTGGTATCAAATTCGTCAACGGCATAGTAGGTAAAGGGCGACAGTTTAACCGACGGTTTATGACATTGGCCAATCACTATTTGAGACCTTTGCACGATTTCAATCCCAATTCATGGTTCAGTTGATACAATTACTTTTTAAATCAATGTGAC
>CAYQZF010000073.1:0-10060 GCA_964421895.1 uncultured Nitrosomonas sp.
GCATCAAACTGCTTGGAAATATGTTCTTTATTTGCCATGGATTGCCTTTTGAGGGGTTCGAAGTTTGTAACTTTGTAGCGTTAAATGCTCAGAATAAATATTTTTAATCAAATAGTAATTGTCCGCACACCGTTATCGGTTCCCAATAATAGCGTATTCGCTGGGCGCCGGGCAAAAAGACCGTTGGTGACAACGCCAGTGATCTGGTTAAGTGTTGCTTCCAGTTCGACCGGATTCATGATTCGCAGGCCATGCACATCCAGAATAACGTTGCCGTTATCGGTGGTGAAGCCCTGGCGTAATGCCGGATGTCCCCCCAGTTGCACAATTTCACGTGCTACATAGCTGCGCGCCATCGGTATGACCTCAACAGGCAGCGGGAAGTTGCCAAGAATATTGACCAGCTTGCTCTGATCGGTAATGCAGATAAATTTCCGCGCTACGGCTGCAACGATTTTTTCCCGGGTCAACGCGCCGCCACCGCCTTTGATCATATGCAAATGCTCGGTGATTTCGTCTGCGCCGTCGACATACACGGGAAGGTCGATGACATTATTCAGGTCCAATACTTCAATACCATGACTTTTCAGGCGCTGTGCCGTTGCATCCGAACTGGCGACTGCACCTTCGATTTTATTTTTGATTTTGGCTAATTCATCAATAAAGTAATTAGCAGTAGAACCTGTTCCTACCCCCACGATACAACCAACTGGAATATGCTCGATGGCAGCCGCTGCGACTGCACGTTTTTGTTCGTCTTGTGTCATTGTGATTTTAAATTTAGACAAAAATTGATATGACCTATCAGGATAGCGTTATCCGCGAATTTAAACAATGCTTTCGGTGACAGGTAGTCAGTTGGCAGCGGGAAAATCGTCCGGTTTGTAGACGGCAATCTGTTTGATCAATCCTTCCGGTGTAAAGTAAATGCGCTCCAGTCCCCGCCGTTTGACGCACTCGTTGGAAGAGGCATTGGTGCCGGTCATGATAAAGGCAAACTCTGCACTGTCATGGTCAATGTCGCGATACTCTGTCACATCCCAATGTGCATCGGGAAAGCGGTCAAAGAAGCTGACCATCATCGCGTGAATAGCGTCACTACCTTTATACTCGCCAAAATAAGCGGAGTAATAGGTGGCGTCAGCCGCGAACAAAGATTTGATCAGCGTCAGGTCGTGATTGTTGGATAACGTGACATAGTTTTTTGCCAGTTCTTCGGGGTTAATTGCGCGCATCGATTGAATCTACCGGAAAGTTAAAAAATCATTGCTGTGGATTATGCGGACTTCGATTCCGCGCGAGTAAAAATCCATTCATTCTGAGAACTATCTACTTTACTGAACCGATAACCCGCGACATCAAAGTTTTTAATGACATCAGGTTCCGTGAGTTTGTTCCGGATAATATAGCGGCTCATCATGCCACGCGCTTTCTTGGCGAAGAAGCTGATGATTTTGTAAACGCCATTTTTCTGATCCTTGAAAACTGGGGTGATAATCCGCGCATTCAGCTTGTCCGGCTGGATGGACTGAAAATATTCATTGGAGGCAAGGTTGATCAAGATATTGTCATTTTGATTCGCCAGATCCTGATTGAGGGCGAGCGTGATTTTGTCCCCCCAGAATTCGTATAGGTTATTGCCGCGTGGATTTTTGAGTTGCGTGCCCATTTCCAGTCGGTACGGTTGCATCAGATCCAACGGACGCAACACGCCGTACAAACCGGACAACATGCGCAAATGTCGTTGTGCAAACGCCAACTCATCCGCTGCCATGGTTTCCGCGTCCAAGCCGGTGTAGACATCGCCTTTGAAAGCAAATATCGCTTGCTTGGCATTATCTAGGGTGAACGGCCGCTTCCAGGCATAATAGCGATTGGAATTCAGAACGGCCAGTTTGGCACTGATCGACATCAGCGCGCCGATCTGATCCGGCTCCAGCTTTCTGAGTACATCGATCAATTGTGCCGAATCGTCGAGAAAGCCGGGTTGGGTATGTTCCTGTGTGCCGGGCGGTGTTTCAAAATCCAGCGTTTTGGCCGGTGAAATAACGATTATCATAGGATTTCATTCCAAAATAAAAATACTATCAGATTTGATCATGGCACAAAGGTTACTTGTAATTTGCGTTAGGAACCCTAAACTATAGGCCGCCTAATCTAGCAAATACTGCGATGGTTTTTTGTCGATCAGAAAGGAGCGAATCATGTTTGCATATCGTAATTTTTTTGTATTGTTGACACTGGTGCTGCTGATGCCGGTTGATTTATTCGCGCAACAGGGTAATGGCGTGGAAAGCCTGCGTCAGACCAGCAAGGCGTTTGCCGAAGTGGCGCGTAAGGTTTCACCGTCGGTGGTGTTGATTCAAGTTGAACGGGAAACCGAAGCAATGCAGATGCAGCCGTTTGGTTTTCCGTTTGGCAACGGGGATGGCGATAACTTTCCGTTTGGCGATGAGTTTTTCCGGCGATTCTTTGGCGATCGCCTGCCCGATTCTCCCCGTCATAATGCTCCAGGGAAAAAACAGCAGGGCAAGCAACGCTCGGTTGTCGGACAAGGTTCTGGTTTCGTTTTTACGGCCAACAATAAAAAAACCTATATTCTGACAAATAATCATGTGGTTGAGGGGAATGACAAAATCAGCGTCAAGTTTCTTGATGGCCGTGAATTTGAAGCAAAAATCAAAGGAACCGATCCCAAGTCGGATATCGCCGTGATCGAGATCGAAGCGAGCGGCCTACCCGCAGTGCAAATCGGCGATTATTCCCAGTTGGAAGTCGGCGAATGGGTAGTCGCCATCGGAAATCCCTTCGGATTGAGTCACACCCTGACGGTCGGTGTAGTCAGCGCGAAGGGCAGAACATCGCTCGGTATTAACGATTACGAAGACTTCATTCAAACCGATGCCGCGATCAATCCCGGCAATTCCGGCGGACCGCTGGTAAATCTGGATGGCGAAGTGATCGGTATGAATACCGCCATTTTCAGCCGTAGTGGCGGTTACATGGGTATCGGTTTTGCCATTCCGATCAATCTGGTGCAGCGCATTGCCAATCAATTGATCGAAAAGGGCGAAGTGGTACGCGGTTATCTTGGCATTATGATTCAGCCGCTGACCGCCGACTTGGCTAAATCATTCGAATTGAAGAATGAGAAAGGTATACTAATTGCTCAGGTGACCAAGAATTCCCCTGCCGACAAAGCAGGACTCAAAGCTGGGGATGTCATCGTCAACTTTCAGGGGCGGCCGGTGAGCGAAGTGGGTGATTTCCGCAATCAAGTCGCGATGGAGCAACCGGGCAGTAAAGTGGAATTCGACATCATCCGCGACGGCAAGCAACGCAGCGTTACCGTAAAAATCGACAAACTGACCGACAATAAACTGGCAACGCAAGAATCATCGCAAGCCAGCGAGAAATTAGGTCTCGCGGTACAGACGATCACCGCCGATCTGGCGAAGCAACTGGGTATCAAAGCCGGAAAAGGCGTGGTTGTCACCGAAGTAGCGCCCGGATCGGTAGCGATGATGGCCGGTATCAGTCGCGGCAGCGTGATTCTGGAAGTGAACCGTAAAGCAGTCAATACCGCTGCGGAGTTCGATCAAGCGGTGAAAAGCAGCGCTAACAATAAAGTGCTCCTACTGGTACGGGATGACGAGGTGTCGCGCTATGTGGTGCTGAGCTGGCGTTGATTTGCGGTAAGTGATCGCAAAGTTCTTTGGCTGTAGCTGTGTGCTACAGCCAAAGGATTACTACAAATTTCTCATTGATCAATTATGAATATCGTTCCAGAAATTCTCATGCTGCATGCCGATATGCAACGCTGGCGCAGATGCATCCATCAGCACCCGGAAACGGCGTTTGAAGAAACGGCAACGGCTGGGCTGATTGCCGATCTTCTGCAAAACGCCGGGGTCGAAGTGCATCGGGGATTGGCGAAAACCGGTGTCGTTGGGTCGCTACGCCGCGGCACCGGCAGTAACAGCATAGCGCTGCGCGCCGATATGGATGCGCTGCACATCCAGGAACAAAACCGCTTCGATCACGCTTCCCGCCACAGCGGCAAAATGCATGCCTGCGGTCACGACGGGCATTGCGCCATGCTGCTCGGCGCCGCGAGTTATCTGGCCAAGCACGGCCGCTTCGACGGCACCGTGTATTTCATTTTCCAGCCGGCGGAAGAGTGTCGCGCCGGAGCGTTGCAAATGATCGACGAAGGCTTGTTCGAGCAATTCCCGGCGCAGCGGGTGTTCGGCATGCATAACTTTCCGGACGTGCCCGCCGGTCATTTCGCCATCAAAACCGGGCCGATGATGGCGTCGTTCGATTGCTTTGAAATCACCCTGAAGGGCCAGGCCACCCACGCAGCCATGCCACATCTTGGCAACGATGTGATGGTCGCCGCCGCGCACTTGGTTACGCAACTGCAAACCATCGTCAGTCGCCGAATCGATCCCGCCGATGCCGCGGTGGTTAGCGTCACGCAAATACACGGCGGCAACACTTGGAACGCATTGCCGGATTCCGCCGTCATCCGCGGCACTTTCCGCAGCTTCAAAGATGCCGTGCGCGAGCAACTGGAACAAGGTATCCGCCAACTGGCGCAAAGTGTCGCGCAAGGCTTCCAGCTACAGGTTGACATCGTTTTCAATCCCGAAAATCCCGGTTACCCGGTCACCATCAACAGCCCCGCTGAAACCGCCAGCGCCGTCCGCGCCGCTGCCGCCGTCGCCGGTGAACAATGCGTCGACACCACGCCCACCTCCAGCATGGGCGCCGAGGACTTCGCTTTCATGCTGCAACAAAAACCGGGCTGCTACATCTGGATCGGCAACGGCAATACGCAAGGCGACTGCCTGTTGCACAACCCGAACTATGATTTCAACGATCACATTCTGCCGCTTGGTGCGGCGTATTGGGTTCGATTGGTGGAGAATGAATTACCCGGGCATGGGTAGATGGTCAATGCAGCATTAGTTGAAAATCTTTCGTGATTGAGGGCTTTGTATAAGAATCTCTAGGGCCTGTTGACATTTCACATAAGTAACCACAGATATCTGCATGCCATGGTTACCATACTTTCAAAATTTCTTTTCAGTTTGTCGCATCGTACCGTTACTGCCCGACACTGCTTTAGCCGGGCAAAAGTATTTTCTACCCAATGCCCGTATCTATACAAACCCCAATCCATATCTGCGTTACCCTTTAACGAGCCGCGCTTTCCCGGTATCACAGCGCGAGCCCCTTTCTCCGTTATCTATTCTCGCATACTATTTGCTGTCATAGCCCTTGTCCGCAATAATCGCTTTCGTGCCAGGCAGTTTGGCAATCAAATCGGCGCTATCGAGCAATCATTGACTTCTCCACCGGTGATTCAAACCCGGCTAGTAAGCCATAACTATCAACGACCAGGTGAATCTTGGTGGTAGTGCCTGCGCGGCTTTTACCGATCGCCTGCGGTTCCTTGTCCATTACGCCTGCACTATGCTGGTGCGCTTTGACATAGCTGCCATCAATAAATCCCCATTCACAGTCCGGATCAATCGGCAGCGTTCTGAAGATACAACATATCTTCTACTGCCATGTGCAAATTGCGCTTGTTATAAATTGCTTCTTGAAGGAGAATCTCCTCCGGCTTCGGCCAGAACTCATCACTGAGCATTAATCGGGGCATCGCAAACTCGTTTTGTTGATGGTATAGAAATCCCAATGTTACGAGTTTGTTATTATCTACTGTATGCTTATATCAAGACGTCAACAGACTCTAGATACAATATATGATTTCAAATTTTCAATAGTTTTGACATGAAGCAGAAATTTTTAGCGCATTGTCTGTATAGCTTGATTATGTCCGCAACAATGACATGTTGCGTGTCCGCAACCGTGACCGCAGTAAACCTTGGTTTCTCCAGTTATTTTGTCGAAGAGTGGCTCTATTCATGGGGTATCGCTTTCCCAATCGGTTTTGCGCTTTTATTATTGCTTTCACCTGTGTATCAACGAGTGGTAAGAATCATAGTTCGTTGAAATTTTGGATCAATCTGGGTTGACAACTCGGCTCTAGCTATTTACTTTTTCTGCTCATTGACATGTTATTCATTGGTATACCTATATCAAGACGTCAACAGACCCTAGAAATTCTTACAGCAATGAACCCCGCGATAATTCTTGCTGGATCGCAACAGAATTAGGACTGACAGTGCGATAATACGCAAAGCTGAAACCAAGGATGATCAGCCGGTAGCACACTAATAACTCTATTTTTTACGCAATACATGACAATCTGGAAACCCAATGTGACGGTTGCCGCCATTATCGAACAAAATGGCAAATTTTTGCTGGTTGAAGAAGAACCGGAAGCGGGTTCCGGTTTGCTTCTCAATCAACCCGCCGGGCATTTGGATTCGGGCGAATCGATTATTCAGGGCGCAATAAGGGAAACGCTGGAAGAAACCGCATATACTTTTGTACCCGAATTCCTGGTAGGGATTTATCACTGGCATTCGCAGCGCGTCGACACCACGTATATCCGTTTTGCGTTCGGAGGGCGCGTCACACATCACGATCCCAAGCGCGCACTAGATACCGGTATCGTGCAAGCAGCTTGGTTTAGCACGGAAGAGGTGAATCACATGATTCAACGTCACCGCAGCCCGCTCGTGATGCAATGCATTCGCGACTATCAGGCCGGCAAGCGTTACCCGTTAGAGTTGCTGACACACTATGAGTCGTGATGCGATGAAGAAAAACCGCGTGGTTGTCGGCATGTCTGGCGGTGTCGATTCATCGGTGGCGGCTTACCTGCTGAAGCAGCAGGGACATGAAGTGACCGGTTTGTTCATGAAAAATTGGGAAGATGACGATACCGACGAATATTGTTCATCCCGTCAGGATTTTCTCGATGCGGTATCGGTGGCGGATGTCCTCGATATTCCGATAGAAGTGGTGAACTTCTCCGTTGAATACAAGGACCGGGTTTTTTCTCATTTTCTGGCGGAGTATGAGGCGGGACGAACGCCGAACCCCGATGTACTGTGCAACGCCGAAATCAAGTTCAAAGCTTTTCTCGATCATGCGCGCAAACTGGGTGCGGATTACATCGCAACAGGCCATTACGCCCAGGTGCGCGAAGTGGATGGGGTGTTTCAGTTGCTGAAGGGCGAAGACGGCACCAAAGATCAAAGTTATTTTTTGTATCGTCTGAATCAAATGCAACTGGCTAACACTTTATTTCCGGTTGGCCACCTTTATAAACGTGAGGTGCGTCAGATTGCCCGTGATTTGAAATTACCCAATTGCGCCAAAAAAGACAGTACGGGCATTTGTTTCATCGGCGAACGCCCTTTCCGGGAATTTCTCAACCGCTACCTGCCGCATGAACTGGGAGAAATTCAAACACCGGAAGGCAAAGTAATCGGTCATCACGTGGGGCTGATGTATTACACCATCGGGCAACGGCAAGGATTGGGCATCGGCGGCACGCGTGACGGTGGCGATGAACCGTGGTTCGTATCCGCTAAGGATATGGCGCGGAATGTGTTGGTTGCCGTGCAAGGCCATGATCATCCCGATTTGCTTCGTCGATCGCTACAAGCGACCGATCTGACATGGATCAGCGGGAAGCAGCCGCATTGCAATTGGGTTTATGCCGCTAAAACACGCTACCGCCAAGCAGATGCGCCTTGCGCCATCTCGCAATTAACCCAGAACTATTGTCAAGTAGACTTCGCACAGGATCAATGGGCAGTGACGCCGGGGCAGTCCGTGGTGATTTATGAAAGCAAAGTGTGCTTGGGCGGGGGAATTATTGTGGCGTAGTTTGCAGAGACAGCATGCTTATTCTGCCGCTGCCAATCATCGGTGAAAATAGGTGCATTGTTTTATGTAATAAATTGATTGCATTTTAGGCGGTTATCGGACTCTTTAACATTTTGTTGATCTGAATCAATAAATCTAAAAGCGACTCGACGGAGAATATCACTTCCACTGTTAATCATTGTTGGAGGTTAAAAATGAGTATGCTAGAACTTGAAGATGTGTCAACATTTAAAAAATTGGGTATCAATTTGGCAGCCATAGGTGCAGTAGCGGCGGCTTTAATTTTGGTATCAATGTACTACTCGTAAGTAAGCCACGCAGGCACTTTAAAATTTCTGACTTTTAGTGTCTCAATAAATTACCTCGCCCTACAAGGGCGAGGGCATCAAAAGTAAAGCAAGATCAAGCTTATCTATCCTATCGTTATAGTGATACTTCCTTCAGATTAGTGTGCGCTTTCATTGCAAAGCACCATTGATTACCGCGTTTCGTCTGCATTACCCCGGGATCGTATTTGCCGTTCGATTCTCGGATTACTTATTTATGGTTTTCGCTGCATTGCTTTCAACAACTGTTGCGAATAAGGATAGTACTGCACTTCAAGCGAGTGCCGCGGCCGGGCGATGAATTGGCGCGTCCAGTATGCGCCCTCGGCTATAGCCTGGTTGCGCCAGTCGGCAGGCAGCCCGGTTTCGCCAGTCAATAATTGTGCGATCAAGCGAGATTGCACCTCGGTCAGCGTCCAAATGCAGCCTTGCGGTTGTATCAAGCCGATGAAGAACAAGCTGGGATGATCGGGGTGAAAGATGCGCAAATAAAGCGGAGCATGAGCGGCATCTTGCCAGTCGATAAAATCCGGCGTGAAAAAAGGAAAACTGATTTTATAACCGGTTGCAGCGATGATGGCATCGTATTGCGCCGATGAACCATCGGTAAAAAATACCGTTTGACCGGAAACATCCTGAATGCCGGGGCGGGGATATATCTTGCCGTGCCGGATCTTATCGAAGATTTCCGAGTTGATGGTCGGATGCGCTTGCATCGGTGAAAAATCCGGTTCGGGCAGTCCGTAGTCGTGGTAACGCCCGATCTGGATCCGTAGGGAAATTTTTTGCAGCCGGTTTTTTATGGTCTGCGGTAACCACTGCATCGCGGCGGCAAAAGTGTCGGCCGGTTTTCCCATGATGAGTTTGGGAATAATATATTGTGGTGTGCGCAGGCTGAAATCGACGCGCGCCGCAGTGCGGCTCGCTTCCACCGCGCAATCGCAACCGGAGTTTCCAGCGCCCACGACTAGTACGTTTTTGTTTTCCAACCCTTGATTGGTTTTAAATTCGTGCGTGTGCAGGTATTGACTATTAAACCGGTCTTTCCAATCTGGATGACGCGGGACGGAAAGGTGTCCGTTGGCGACGATCAGATAATCGAATTCCGCCTGACTGTTATCGCTGAGCGTTAGCCGCCAGCGCTCGTTGGCAATTTTCTCCGCCCGCAGCACGGCAGTGTTGAAGCGGATATATTTTTTCAGGTGAAAATGCTGTGCATACGCCTGGAAATAAGCCAGTATCTGACTGTGGCTTGGGTAATCGGGATAGTCATCGGGCATCGGAAAGTCGCTGAACTGGGATAGCGACTTGCTGGCAATGGTATGGGTTGTTTTGCTGATACTGCTGTGACCGGGCGTCGCGGTGTATACCCAGTTGCCGCCGATCTGGTCGCTTTGTTCGTAGCAGACGATGTCGTGCAGTCTTGCTTCCGCCAGTTGCTTGATCGCGGCGAGGCCGGAACAACCGGCGCCGATGATGACAATGCGCATTGTGTAAGGATTATCCGGTTAAGTAACTTGTCTTTATTCTGCAGAATCTGGAATGCGCTTGATGCAATCGAGCCATACCGTTGCCTCGCTGTCGCTGGGCGCGCGATAGTCGCCGCGCGGCGACAGCGAACCGCCCGATCCCACCTTGGGCGAATTAGGGATGCAACTGCGCTTGAATTGGCTGATTTGGAAAAAACGGTAAGCGAACACCTGCAGCCAGTGCTTGATTTCGCCGATCGAATATTGATTGCGCTTGTTTTCGGGGATGCCGGGCCAGCGGCCGAGTGTCCGGTCATGCCAGCTGCAATACGCCAGAAACGCTGTTTTGGCGGGTAAATAACCGAAGCGGGTGGTGTAATACAAGTTGAAATCCTGCAACTCGTAAGGGCCGATCACGGCTTCGGTGCGTTGCGCGGGTTGATCGCTACC
>CAYQZF010000073.1:10160-11513 GCA_964421895.1 uncultured Nitrosomonas sp.
CTGGGGCGGATGTCGATTTCATGTGCGCTGCACCCAACGGCGTGCATCAGGGCTTTGGCGTTGGCCAGGGTGTGCGCGCTGGTGGCGAACCCCGGCAGGGTATAGGCCAGAATCTGCCGGCGCGGCAAGCGGAGCGCATCCATCGCCCGGGCTGCGACGATCAGGGCGTGCGTCGAATCCAATCCGCCCGAGACGCCAATGACGATGTTCTGAATGCCGGTATGTTTCAGGCGTTTGACCAGACCCTGTATTTGAATATGGAAAATTTCGCTGCAATGATCGTCGCGGATGGCGGGATCGGATGGAACGTAGGGGAAGCGGCCGTACTGCCGCTGACATAACAAACGTGCACTATCGGGAAAATTAACCGGAAAGGAAATTTCACGAAATGACCGGATTTCTTCGCGAAAGTGCTGCGCGCTTTGACCGAAACTGTTTTGCCGCATGCGTTCTTGTGTCAGACGATCCAGATCGAGATCGGCGAACACCAGCTGTGAACCGTCATGAAACCGTTCGGACTCAGTGAGCAGGGCGCCGTTCTCATAAATCATCGCATGCCCGTCCCAGGCGAGATCCGTGGTCGATTCACCCGTCCCGGCGGCGCTATAGAGATAGGCGGCCAAACAGCGCGCCGATTGATTGGCGGCTAGCGTGCGGCGGTACTCTTGCTTGCCGATGGTGATGTTGGAAGCGGAAAGATTCAGCAGCAATGCGGCGCCCGCCAGCGCGGCCTGCGACGACGGTGGAATCGGTGTCCAGAGGTCTTCGCAGATTTCCACGAAGAAACTCAGTCGCGGCTTGTTCTGCGCCCGGAATAGCAGCTTTTCACCGAAAGGAATCCCGTCCTGACCGCATAACGTGGTGCTGTTGCGGTGTGCGGCGGCGGCCGGCGCGAATTGCCGTAATTCATAGAATTCCCGGTAGTTCGGCAGGAATGTCTTGGGAACGATACCGAGAATGCGTCCGTGATAAATAACTGCTGCGCAGTTGAAGAGCAGGTGATCGATCTGTAGCGGGAGCCCCACAACCGTGATCAGATCGAGTGTTTCGGAAGCCGTGAGCACTTGCTGAAGCGCATCCAACGCGCCATCCAGCAGCGCCTGCTGATGAAATAAATCGTCGCAGGAATACGCTGTCAAACCCAATTCTGGAAACAGCGCGAGACAAGCCTTTTGCTCAACCGCTTGCTGCATCAAGGCGATGGTGGCAGTCACATTGAATTTCGGATCGGCAACGCGAACATTGGGAACGCAGACGGCGGCACGGACAAAGCCGTGGTTATATAAATTGAAAAATTCTGCGCTGGTTTGCATTCGCACTATCCGATGAAAACAGCCTGAAGGAAAATTAAGC
>CAYQZF010000074.1:0-11463 GCA_964421895.1 uncultured Nitrosomonas sp.
TTTACATCATCGACGAAGTGCACATGCTGTCGAAATCCGCGTTCAATGCCATGCTAAAAACGCTGGAAGAACCTCCGGCACATGTCAAATTCGTATTGGCGACCACCGATCCGCAGAAAATCCCGGTTACGGTTTTGTCACGCTGTCTGCAATTCAATCTGAAACAAATTCCGCAAACACAAATTGCCGGGCACCTCAAAAATATCCTGGCGCAGGAAGAAATCCCGAGCGATGCGGTTTCGCTGCAATTAATCGCCCGCGCCGCGCAAGGCAGTATGCGCGATGCACTCAGCTTGCTGGATCAGGCCATCGCCTTCGGTGAAGGCCACATTGAAGAAACCGGCGTGCGCGGCATGCTCGGCATCATCGATCAGAGTTATTTATTCGATCTGCTCGAAGCACTGGTGCAGAAGAATGGCGCACAGATCATGGCGTTGGCGGATGAAATGGAGGCGCAATGTCTTTCGTTCGATGCCGCATTACAGGAACTGGCTGCTTTGCTGCATCGCATCGCGCTGGCACACACGGTGCCGCAAGCAATCAGCAACGACACACCGGAATACGCGCGTATTTTCGCGCTGGCAAAAACTTTGCCGCCCGATGACGTGCAACTGTTTTATCAAATCGCATTACACGGACGCAGCGATCTGAGCCTGGCGCCCGATGAATACGCCGGTTTCACCATGACTTTGTTGCGCATGCTGACGTTCATGCCAGATGAATTGACGGCAAACCGGCAATTGCCGCAAGCCGTGCCAGCAAAACTCACACCGGCTGGCGCAGCGGAAAATAAACCGCAAACAGCAGTAACACCATCTGCCTCCCCTGCCGAACCTGATTCTACCTTTGATTGGCCGCAACTAAGCCAACAACTGAAACTGACGGGCATGGCGAAAATGCTGGCGCATCACAGCGAAGCCAAGATCCTAACCGGGGAAAAAATCGAATTATGCGTGCCGGATGTGCATAAGCACCTGCTGGAAAAGAAATATCAGGATAAAATTCAAGCGGCGCTGCAAACTTATTTCGGCAAACCCGTGACACTGAATTTTTCCGTCGGCAGCATCACCGGACTCACCCCGGTGGCGTTGCAGCAACGTGAAGAAGAAGAAAAACAGGCGCAAGCCATTGCAGCGATTGAAACGGATCCGGTAGTGCAAGAATTAATCGAGCAGTTCGATGCAAAATTGCTCACATCAACCATTAAACCCATAGAAAAATAAAGGAGAGAACAATGATGAGAGGTAACATCGGCAACATGATGAAGCAAGCGCAAATGATGCAGGAAAATATGCGCAAAATGCAGGAAAATCTTGCCAGCATCGAAGTAGAAGGTCAATCGGGTGCAGGCATGGTTAAGGTCACAATGACTTGCCGCCATGACGTCAAGCGCGTTAGCATCGACAACAGCCTGATCGGCGACGATAAGGAAATGCTGGAAGACTTGGTAGCTGCGGCTTTCAACGATGCCGTCCGTAAAGTCGAAACGACCACACAAGAAAAAATGTCGGCTTTGACCAGTGGAATGGGCTTGCCGCCGGGGTTCAAACTGCCTTTTTAAGTCATTCCGGCGCCGGTTTGCTTACCGGAATCACAGCAAGCGGTCTTTAGGTTACAACCATCATGAAAGTACACAAACCGGTTAAACCGGTAAAGAAAAAAACATCCGCTCCACGGTGCAATCCAGTAAAAAATGCACCCGCTTCCGCCGATACGCCGCCATTCACATTCAAGCTGCAAAAGCTGTTAGCGCAAAGAGGATTGGGGTCGCGGCGCGAAATGGAAGCACTTATCGCTAGCGGTGAAGTCAGCGTCAATGGCAAAACTGCCACACTTGGCGACCGCGCCGGGCCGGGTGACGTGATTCGCATCGGCAGGCGCGTGATTCGCGTGCATGAAGAAGAATTGCCCAAAGTGCTGCTGTATCACAAACCGGAAGGCGAAATCGTTAGCCGCCACGACCCGGAAGGCCGTCCTTCCGTTTTCGACAAGCTGCCGCATCTGCGGTCGTCCAAATGGATCTCCATCGGACGGCTGGATTTCAATACCAGCGGACTGCTCGTATTCACCACCGACGGCACGCTGGCCAACCGCTTGATGCACCCGCGTTTTGAAATGGAACGAGAATACGCCGTGCGCATACTCGGCGAGCTGACTGAAGAACAAATGAAACAACTTACCACCGGCGTGACATTGGACGATGGTGAAGCGGCATTCACTTACCTTGCCGACCAAGGCGGTGAAGGCGCAAATCACTGGTACAGTGTCATTCTGAAAGAAGGTAAGAATCGCGAAGTGCGGCGCATGTTCGAAGCCATCGGCATCACTGTCAGCCGCCTGATGCGCGTACGCTTTGGTCCGATCAATCTGCCGCCGCGCATCAAGCGCGGGCAGTGGCTGGAATTGGATGAAAAGGAAACACGGCGATTGTTGAGTTTGATTGAATAGAGCACAGCATTTGCTGCCATTCTAGTTTTATTTTGATGAGTAACTTCGATTGCATAGAGTATTACTACTGAGAAAATTCACCCGGTAATCAGGTTGAAAATCCTTATAACCGTCCTTTCTCACTTGATTTCACCTGACTCGATTGGTTACTCACTAGTTTTTTTGCATTTCTTTAAACTGGAGCCAATCGTTTTGCGCGAAACGCTCTGGCAATTTTTTCCAGGTCCAAAACCGGCAGCATGCGGATTGAATTATTTGACCCGATTTGTGCCAGCTTATTGGAATGTATCGCAAGCATCAGGCTGCTCCGTTCAGATCCGCCCAGTTGAGGCAATTCCGGTTCCCAATGCGCTGGTTCAATTGATTCGAGCTCAGGGATTGCGAAACCCATCGCTTCGTTATTGATTTCCACAACTAGCACGCTGGTTGCAGCAGTTCTTTGCATAGATTTTCCAGTCACCAGCCGGCTCAGACAAACCACTGGAATACTATGTCCGCGCACGACGGTCATTCCCAGCATGGGACCGCCTTGATCAAATATCGGAATATCATCCGTGAACGGCAAAATTTCTTTTATTTGCTCGAAAGGTGTGGCTGTTTCACCATTGAGCTGATAAGTAATCATATTGCGCCGTTTTTCCAACTGCCCTCCGGGCAGTGCATGTTTCTGCGCAGAGCGCTGGCTAACGCCAGATTGACCGGATGTATTGGCGCCCGCCAAGCTTATCACTTGCGTATCGGTTTTAAGTGCCGCGTGATCCAAGACAAAATAGTGTGATGTCATATCCGATTTGTGTTGAGTAGCGGTGTCTGGTAAAACACCGCGAAACAAGAAAGGCTTCGGTACCGCATAAGCTGGCATACTGATAATCTCGCTTGCGTGGATACGAACAACATCAATGACTTTGCTTACAAGCAGAGCAACCATTCCTTGCGGCAAGAGAATCAAAAAGGCTTGTAAATGCGCCGTCGAATCCAATTTTCCGAGTCCGCATAGATTCATCAAGTCAAGTACAGGCACCATGTTACCGTTGTAATCGATCACACCTCGGCAATCACCCATTGCTATCGCCGAATGTTTAATAGTAAAGTCCGACAGCGTCGTATGAATCGCCATGGCATCGATAGCAAATGCGATTGAACGGCAGCGCATCAGCAGCATTGGTTGCGCTTTATCATTTTGAACCGCACCTTTGGTCTTAGCGGTACTATGCAAGCGCCTTGATTCAGGATCTTCAGTCATGGGTACATCTTTAAGCATGATCAGCGCCGCTGGCGACAGCAAATTGACTAGTACACCGTCATCGTTACGCCGGATACAACCGCGATATATCGGCAGATCAGCCGCAGCAAAGCTAACAGCGTTGGTATTTTTTTCGTCGCCTGTGAATATTCCGGTCACTGATTCTGTGAGTAAGCCCAGAAGTTTGTTCTCGTGGGCCATGATAATAACATTCGGAAACGGAATATCCGTAACCGCCAAATCAAGCACGATGCGCAGATCAATAACCGGCACCATGATGCCACGTAGATCAATACCGCCGATCACATACGGCGCGGCGCATGGCAATTTCGCCAATGCACCGCAGGGAGTCACTTCACGCAAGGTTTCCATCGGCAAAGCGAGACCCATACCGGCAATGCGAAACCCGCCATATCCCGCTTGTGTTGTCGTTATCGTAGAATGCATCATCGCAACTTCATTCTGCCTTGGTACTGGCGATTTGTTCAATCAGCAAGCTAACTTCTTTAGCCATCGTGCTTTGACTCTCCGCCGATTCGGCAATTTCCGCCACACTTTTACTGGTTCGAGCAACACCGGACATAATACCCTCAAAACTGCGCGACGCTTCCCGGCTCACTTCCGCTCCTTTCTCAACATGCTGCGCCGATTCGTCGATCAGCTTGGTGATTTCGCGTGCGGCAACTGAACTGCGCTCGGCCAGTTTGCGCACCTCATCGGCTACCACCGAAAAACCGACTCCATGCTCTCCAGCACGCGCTGCTTCAATAGCCGCATTAAATGCAAGCAAATTGGTTTGATTGGAAATATCGCCGATAACACCCACGATTTCTGATACGCGCGCAGAGCTCGTTTGAATCGAGGTAATCGCTGCGATTGATTTTTGCAACGCATCAAAACCGGATTGCGCCGCTGTGGAAGAATCGTGAGCCAAGTCCGCGGCAACACCTGAATTGGTGGCAATCGCATCGACACTTTCAACCAGTTTGCGAACCCGTATGTTCATTTCCGCGGCACCCGCTGCAATACGTTTTTCCAATTTCACTTCGTTCGTGACATCGTGCGCATATTTCACGATTTTCATTACTTTCCCGTTGAGATCGAAAATCGGGTTATAAGTCGCCTGTATCCAGACATCGCGATTGAATTTACCGACACGGTGAAAACGGCCGCTAATGAATTCACCCTCATTGAGCCGCAGCCAGAAATCACGATATTCCTTGCTCTGTGTGTATTCGCCAGTACAGAAAATGCTGTGGTGCTGGTTTTGTATCTCACGCAGCGTATAGCCCATTGCCGTTAGGAAATTGCGATTGGCGTTGAGTACGAGACCATTCAGATCGAACTCAATAACCGCTTGTCCACGATCGATCGCCGATACTTTCGCCTCAAACTCCGAAGTATGCAGTTTGACAACCGTGACATCGGAAGCAAACTTCACCACTTTGGCTGGATTTCCCTGTGGATCAAAAATCGGGTTATAGGTTGCTTGAATCCAAATTTCGCGATTATTCTTACCGATCCGTTTGTATTCGCCCGATTCAAATTCTCCTCGTGACAACCGCTCCCAGAACGCATGGTATCCTGGGCCAGCGGCTTCATCCGGATCGACAAACATGCGATGATGCCGCCCCTTGATGTCATCTAAACCAAAGCCCGTCAACTTAAGAAAGTTTTCATTTGCTGTTAGAACCTTACCGCTCATATCAAACTCGATTACCGCTTGAGCGCGATCAATCGCACTGAGTTTTCCTTCCGCTTCCAGCCGGTTAAGCTTAGCGGCGGTAATATCGTCAGCCAGCATCATGACTTTCGCTAATAATCCATCAAGCCCCATAATCGGACAAAAATTAGCCAAAAACCACCGCTCCGTGCCGCCTGACCTTTTGCGCTTGACTTCAATATTTTTTGCATGCCCTTCGCGCATGGAATTCCAAATATCGATATGCGCATTGCTACGGACATCTTCTTCAAATTGAATATGACTTTCAGATTTACCGACAAGATCTCCGAGTCCGCAACCCAGCGCATTTTGCATACGCTCATTAGCACTCAGAATATAACCATCGGCGGATAATTCCAAAATACAGCTGCTGTTGGATACCGCATCCATCCGGGTTTCCATTTCCATGGCTTGCAGTTTCGCTTCAGTAATATCACTACAAAACTTTACTACTCGAACAGGCTTGCCGTGCAGATCCAAAATCGGGTTATAAGTAGCTTGAATCCATATTCGCTTACCGTTCTTACCCAGGCGCAAATACTCACTCGAATAAAACTCACCTTCACCGAGCTTCTGCCAAAAAACACGATAAGCACCGCTAGCCGCTTCTTCCTTGTCGACAAAAATACGGTGATGCTGCCCCTTAATTTCATTTAAGGTATAACCCATGAGCTTGAGAAAATTTTCGTTAGCATCGAGCACATTACCAGCCAAATCGAATTCAATGATGCCTTGGGAACGCGATATTGCGGCAATTTTACCTTCATTGGATAAAGCTGCCAGTTTTGTACCGGTGATATCGCTCGCAAATTTGATGATTTTATAGGGTTTGCCATCCATACCCAGGATCGGTGTATAAGTCGCCTGCAACCAAACAGGCCGACCTTGCCGGTTTAATCGCATGAATTCCCCATGTTTATGTTTACCCGCACGTAAATCATCCCAGAAAACTTGGTAATCCGGGCTTTTTTCATAAGTTTCTTCACAAAACATGCGATGGTGCTTACCCGCCACTTCTTGCAACGTATAATCGAATGCTTCGAGAAATTTTTTGTTAGTTGTCAGCACATAACCATTGAGATCGAACTCGATAATCGCTTGCGTTTGATTAATAGCCTCGATTTTTCCACCATCTTCAAGCGATTTGGATTTGCTCGCCGTAATATCGCTAGCTACTTCAACAACTTTGCATAGCTTATTACTGCCATCCAGTACCGGGATATAGTTGGCGCAAATGTATATATCATGTCCATCCGCAGCAGTACGGCGAAATTCTCCGGAAGAATATCTTCCCGCGCGCAAATCTGCCCATAAGTTTTTATATTCATCACTATCAAGAGCGCCGGGAGGGCAAAGCTGACTATGATGCTTACCTGCCAAATCTTCCAGTGAATAGCCAAACAAAGTAAGAAAATTATTGTTGGCGGTCAGTATAGTGCCATCGAGATCAAATTCGATGATGGCCTGATTTTGTTCTATCGCTTTATAAATATTGATCGATTGTTGTTGATCGATTTCAAACGGAGTCTTTGCTTTGATAGACGGTAAAGCTGACATTCTCTGTAAATCTCCTTAATTTAGTAGTTTTACTCCGATAGCTAACAGGCTTACTCCGGTAGTTGGCAGGAGGCATACTCTGACAGCGCGGTTCATTACAATTACGGAAAAAACAATCTTCTGTTGAGCACTAATTTGTAGTAGTTCAGGTTTGATCAATCAGTAGATCTTGCCAAAGAGTGGAATTACCCGGTTTGACAGAGGTGCGGATCTTTATCAACCAAGCGTGAAAGCGCAAAGGAGTGATCCCATGAGCAGTGTTCAACAGAATGTCATAACGTATTCAATTTCGAAGTGCAATACCTCACGGTGATTTGGTGTAACACACCGTATTTCCGAAGAAAATCTCAAACAGGATTCTGAATCCAAGTACTTTGCGTGATTGATGATTGAAGCAACTCCAACCTGACAAAATTTCCCGAGCGTGGCAGTTACCCGAAGACAAAGATCCAGCCAATTCAGTCATCAACCGGTAGAATATTCCCCCAAAACCCTAGATGTTTAGTCCCACAGTGTGCTGGTATAATATACAGCCAGTTACTGAAGGAGGATTTATGGGACAGGTACTGCACGGAAGCGCCCGAACGACAGCGGCGGTGCGTCGAGCGATACAACATAGTTAAGAGAGTCTGAATGTTCTGGCCGAGAGGCACGGGATTAACCCGAAGACGGTAGCAAAGTGGAAGAAACGGTCCTTCGTCCATGACGCGCCGATTTTTCAGAGCTTCCCTAAGCGGAATTCCGCTCCAGCATGGCAGTTGCATGACTCTCGATATAGCGTTGCTGCTTTCTCTCCTTGATGGCATCGATATGCACCAGAATCAGCGCATCGACGCAGTTCGAGAATTGCGGATCAATATTGAATCCCAGAAACTCGCAACCGCCGGGTTCGCACAATTCGACGTATTGTTTATACAGCACCGGCACTTTGATGCCGGATGCGTCGAGCTTTTCTTTCAACAGCGTAAGCGCGTGCTTATAGTCCGTTTCATCGGTAACGTGATGGTATTTCTCAAAATCCGCTGCGGTATCAAATACAAACGGTAATCTCGGTTCCGCGAACTTTTCTTTCTTACCGAACAGTGTGTGATAAAAACTGGCAATGACCTGCTGTGCCGGTTTCGGCAGCGCGGTGCTCATCGATACCGGCCCGGTCAGGTAGCGTATTTCCGGATGTTGGTGCAAATAAGCACCGATGCCAAACCACAAATAATCCAAGCTACGTTTGTTCTGATATCGAGGTTGAATGAAACTGCGCCCGAGTTCGATCGATTGTTCCAAATACGGCAAAAATGCCGGATTGAATGCAAATAAACTATGCGTGTACAGCCCTTCCGCGCCGCGTGTTTTGATGATTTTTGCCGCTTCGCCGATGCGGTATGAGCCGATGATCTCCAGCTCGTCCTCGTCCCACAAAATCAAGTGACGGTAATAACGATCATAACTGTCGATATCCAGGGCGTTACCGGTACCCTCCTGCACTTGACGGAATGACAACTCGCGTAACCGGCCAATTTCGCGCATCACGCTGGAATTCGGCAGGTAATCGAACAGATAAATATGCTTGCCGTCCTGCGTTTTACCGATCAGCTGAGATGCCTTCAATTCCTTGCGGATCTGTTTGGTACGCACGGGATGAATGATGTTTTCGATCGGCTTAAACAACTCTTTTTTTTCTTCTTGCCGAGCAGGTAAACTTGCTTGCGCATCAACTTGGCCGCATCTTTTTTAGACAAATCTATCGCCGCGATCGATTCCCACGGAATCGGCTTGCCGATACGGAACGAAATTTCGCCGCCTTGCTTATTGAACATTTCGTTAACCAGCATCATCGTGCCAAGCGGTTTATATATACTGGATAAGCCGTAGAACATCGCGGAATTCTTGCCGCCGATATGTACCGGCACAATCGGTGCTTGGGTTTTCTTCGCCAGCGAAATAAAGCCGGATTTCCATTTGCCATCACGCACACCGAGCGGCGAGATACGCGACACTTCCCCAGTGGGAAACACAATCACCGCTTGCTCCGCCTCGAGCGCGGCCACAATTTGGGTCATGCTATCGCGATGCTTCGCCTCTTTGGAAAAATTATCCACCGGCAAAAGCAAGCTTCTCAGCGGATCGATGCAATCCAATAAGCTCGTCACCACAATTTTCACATCGGTGCGAATCTCCGACACCAGCTTCAACAACGCCAAGCCATCCAGCGAACCGAGCGGATGATTGGCCACAATCAACACCCGGCGCTGATCCGGAATCCGCGCCCGGTCCTTGCTCGAAACCTGAAACGAGAAATTGAAATGCTCCAGCACCGCATCGTTGAACTCCAAACCCTCCAAATGCCGGTGCGTCTCGATAAAGCGATTAATCTCATCCTGATGCAGCACCTTCTTCAACAGCGAAGACGCCGCCTTCATCAGCGGTTTATCGCTCTGCGCATCCGTTCCCGAAAAATAATCCTTCAACATCGCATCGACATCCAGCATGCATTGACTCCATCATGAAATTGAATGTTCGGTACGATAGTGAAGTTTTGTGACAGGATGATGACAATTTTCGTCTAAGTTAATTATAAGTAATGGCTCTATTCGTGTTTAATTACCGTTAGTATCAAACCAGTTCATAATGCTCTGAACCAACCACTCCGGTTCATCCAGCGGCAAATCATGTCCAGCGGATTCATGCTCCACATAATCAGTTTTCCAGGTTTGCGCGAGTTTCTGGCTGCAATGGTAATCCACCAATCGATCTGCCCGGCTGGTGACAACCAGTAGCGGTTGCTGCGGTTTGGCTCTCACTGAAAATCTCATGGCAGCGAGCAATTGGTTTCTAGCGCTAGCTGACGATACCGGATTTTGCCGTTGCCATTGCTGCCAGGATTCAAGCAGTTTTGTATCGTGTGGATGGCGATTGGAAGTCAATCGCAGAATGTCCGCTTCCCTGTGCGTAGCGGAATGAAAGATCAGGGATAGAACATGTGGATAAGCCGTCCAGCGCAAGCGATGATAAAACGGCGATAGCGACCTGGCGCTGGTGTTGATCAGCACGGTCGCTTCGATTTCGGCGGGATAGCGCGTCATCCAGTCAATGGCGATCATACCGCCCATCGACAATGCAACCAGCTGGACCGGCTGGTCCAGATTAACTTGCTGGCGCAGCGCATCGGTCATGCTCGCAATGGTAGCCGGGCTGGTTTCATGATTGCGCAAACCGTTGCCGGGAATGTCCGGTGTGCTGATCAATGCGCCGGGGAACCGTTGCTGCAAATGAATAGGAAACTCGCCCCAGTGCCGCGCTTCGCGCCATAAGCCACGCAGCAGCACGAAATGCGCTAGACGGTTCATGGATACCATAGTGCCAGTGCTTGCTGTTCCAATTGCTGCGCGTCGCTGCGGTCGAGCCAATTCTGGTATGACAACGTAGCGTGCAATAGAAACTCCATCAGGATCAAATGGCTTCGCAATACCCGGTTGAGCCGATGCGGCTTGATCGGATGGTACAGGCCGAGCAGTTGCCGCAGTTGCAGCGGATTCTTGCGGATCCAGCGCCACGAGCCCATTTCCAGCGTCAATGGCAGAAAAATATTGCTCTGTTGCAACGATTTCAGATACAAAAAATCCCATAAATCGCCGTACACCAGATAGTGTTGCGACTGCGGCTCGAACAGATAATCCTGATGCGGATAGGTTTGCATAAACAGGTTGCGCAAGTAGCACACTTCCTTTAGATGCTTGATCGGCTCCAACCTGCTCCGGGCGTACGGAAACCAGATTTGATTGCGAAAACCGAAGCCGGAATGGCAATCGAGCACCAGACTGAACGGCGCAGGAAATACTTCCTGCGTGATGAAATCGCATAACGCTTGGGCTTCCACTTGCATCGGCTCGTTGCTTTTGCCGCGATACCACGGCAAAAGCGGTGAAATGCGGTGACCGCCAGCCAGCACAATGGTTTTCTCGCGGCTATCGACCGGCGCGTTGCGCATCAAGTCGATACCTTGCGCGTTGGCGCGGGTTTTGTTCAGCATCCCGGCGGGATTGACGATCGGCAGGAAGTGAATGCGCACCCGCTGCAACATATCCGCCAGCACCCGATCCCATTTCAGCCGTTCCAGCAATCCTTCGAGAAAAGCAATGACCACTTGCGTGCCGATGCGCTCCAAGCCGTGCACACCGGCGACATACGTCACACACGGCATGCCCGGATCGCGGCTGCCGAGCGTCAACGCATACACCGGCAACAGATCATCTCCGCACGGCACCCGGCATAGCACTCGGCTTTGCAAGCGAGCCGCATCGCCTTCCTGCAGAATGGCTTCGATTTGTTCCAGTTCGGGAAAAGGGAGTTTGATCGTTGACGGCGCGCGCATTGTGACTGAGTTCAGTGTAACCGGAATCCCGCTTACGATAAAAGGCACATGTTACTCGAATCCTTTTGCCGGTATCAAAGAAATCCGCGTTATCGCTTATTTTTCATCAAGATTTCATCAATA
>CAYQZF010000075.1:0-11170 GCA_964421895.1 uncultured Nitrosomonas sp.
AATGTAAACACCCGGTGTCTTATACTGCCCCATCATCAGCTCCTTTTAATTGGAAACGTAGCGCACATCAACCATTGCTTTCATTCTACTTGACAAATTCAGTCTACAACCTTGTTTAGATTGAACATAGAGCAGCTTATCCGATGTATTATCAATTCTCAAGCATTATGTAAAAAATTGGCAAAATTAATGCCATCATTCCTACATGCGACGGCTGGGCAACCCTTATCCGCGTGCCGAGTACTCACGCAACCAAGCTTCAAGCTCTGAAGCCGGTACCGGCCGGTGAAACAAAAAACCTTGATAATAATCGCAATCATGCTGACGCAAGAAGGCCAATTGCTGCTCCGATTCGACGCCTTCCGCCAATACGCTTAATTTCAGGTTGCGTGCCATGGCGATAATCGTTGCGGCAATTTCACGGTCGTTGGGGTCGTGCGCCAAACCGCGCACAAAACTTTGATCGATCTTGAGTTTGTCGATGGGGAATCGTTTCAGATAAGTCAACGACGAATAGCCCGTGCCGAAATCGTCGATTGCCAGTTGAATTCCCGGGGCTTTCAGTGTTTTGAGCGTTTCGATCGACCGTTCCGCATGCTCCATGAACATGCTTTCGGTTAATTCGAGTTCCAAGCAAGCTGCGGGGAGTTTCGTTTCTTCCAGCACCTGTTCGATCACTTCAACCAGATTCTCCGATTGAAACTGCCGCACCGACAAATTGACCGCCATCACCAGCGGCGGCAAGCCGGCATCGATCCAGGCTCGGCCCTGCGTGCATGCGGTGCGCAGCACCCACTCCCCGAGCGGCACGATCAGACCGGTTTCTTCCGCCACCGGAATAAATTTCCCTGGCAGCACCATTTCCTTGCCCGGTGGCTGCCAGCGCACCAACGCCTCGGCGCCAACCACCCGGCCGCTATGCGCATCGATCAACGGCTGATAGTGCAGAATGAATTCCTCCGCGGTAAGCGCATGACGCAGACGGTTTTCCATCGCCAGACGCTCATTCGCGGCAATGCTTAAAGCTTCGGTATGGTAACGATAGGTGCTGCGACCCTCTTTTTTGGCCAGATACATCGCCATATCCGCATGTTGGATCAGTTCAGTGACATTGCGCGCATCATCCGGGAAAAGACTAATACCGATACTTCCATTGATGAAGATTTCGTGCCCGCTCGGTAAGACAAAAGGTGTTGCGAGCAAATCAATCAAAGTTTGCGCGACAGTTGCGGGTTCGCTCGGATCCTTGACGTCTTCCAGCACCAGCAGAAATTCATCCCCGCCCAGGCGCGCCAACGTATCTTCCTCGCGCAAACGGTTTTTCAAGCGCGCCGACAGCAGCATCAAAAGTTCATCGCCAACCGGATGCCCCAAGCTGTCGTTGATATTCTTGAAACGGTCCAGATCGAGACAGAGGATTGCAATCCGGAAATTGTGCCGCTGCGCGCGCTCTACCGCGTGATGCAACCGGGATTGCACCAGCAGCCGGTTCGGCAGGCCGGTTAACGGATCGTAGTGCGCCAAATGCGCCAAACGCGCTTCGGATTGTTTCATCTGCGTAATGTCGGCAAATACACCGACGTAATTGCAAGGCTCGTTCCTATCATTAAAAACCGTGCTGATCGTCAGCCATTGCGGATAAATTTCACCGTTTTTGCGGCGATTCCAAATTTCTCCGCACCAGAATCCCTCCTTGGTGAGACTAGCCCACATCGCCTGATAGAAGGATTTGTCGTGACGCCCGGATTTAATAATTTTCGGGTTCTTACCCAGCACTTGCGCTTCACCATAACCGGTAATTTCCGTGTAGGCGCGATTGATTGCCAGGATGCGCGGCTCCAGGCTAGTAATCACAACGCCTTCGCGAGTCGACTCGAATACCGCGGCGGCCTGCCGCAAGGTTTCCGTTGCATAAACCTTTTGCACCGCCAATGCCGTGATGGCGGCAAATTCGCGGATCAGTGTCAGATCAGCGGGTGCAGGTGCGCGCGGTGTGCGATGATAGATGGCGAAAGTACCCAGAACCGCCCCATTCTGATCTTTGAAGGGCAAAGACCAGCAAGCATGCAAATCGGCTTTGCGCGTAAATTCAAGATAAGCCTGCCAATACGGATGGCTATCGATATCGGAGACGATGACCGCTTCGCCGCCCCATGCAGCAGTTCCGCAGGAACCGATGCCATCGCCGATCTTCAGTTGATCGACAACCGCGCTGAAGTCAGCCGGTAAACTTGGCGCCGCGCCATGCCTGAGGCACCCTGCATACTTATCCAGCAGCAAAATGGAAACCAGCATGCTGGAATCGATTTTCTCAAGGCGCTCTGCAATATCGTTCAGAATCACGGCCAGCGGCCGGCCGGCAACAATCAGATCCATCGCGGATTGATGCGCCCTTCTTATCAATTCGATCCGCTTGTGCTCGCTAATATCCAGCCAGGCGCCGACAATTTCATGCGGCTGACCATCGGCGTTCCGTATCAGCCGCAGCTCGTCGAGAATCCAGATGACTCGGCCATCGCCACGGAAAAAGCGGTAATCATGCGTCAATTGATCGTCGGTCATCAAAGTCAATTGACGCGCCATCACCAATTCACGATCGTCCGGATGCAAGTGGGAAAGCCACCAATCCGGCGCAAGCGCTTCCTCCACGGTATAACCGAACAATCGCTCGACATTTTCACTGACCCAAGCCGGTAGCGGCGTATCCCCGGCAAAGCGCAGGTTGTATAACACCATCGGGCTGGCGGCGAGCAAATGAGAAAGACGCAAACTGGTTTGTTTCAGACTGGCTCGCTCGCGCGCCAATTCGGCTTGCTGGCGTGCTTTTTCCAATGTAGCCGGAATTTCGAAGAGATAGCCTTCGTGCTTGGGTAAGTAATCTTCCACGCCCAAGTGCAAGGCGCGCGCAGCGACCATTTCACTGCCCTGCCCGGTGATCAGCACAATGGGAATATCCAGTTTATGTTCGTCGCGTAGCAATTTAACGAACTCGAGGCCATCCATGCCAGGTAAACGGTTATCGACCAGCAAGATATCGAAACCGGCAGCTTTTCCCGGCTCGCCTGATAACAGCGCCAAAGCCTGTTGCGCGCTCGTCACCGCAGTCAGATGGATATGCGGCGCATGTTGAGCCAAGTGACGGCGCATCAAATCGATATCAAAACTATTATGTTCGATGTACAGCACGCGCAAGGTCAGCAGATTGCGATCCACACTGTTGCGGCGAAAGCGCGCAAGCGCATTGCGCAATGTACGCGGCAGCCGCTCCAGATAGTCCCTTTCTTTGATCAGGTACTCGTCCGCGCTGGCCTTAAACGCCGCAACCGCCGAGTCATGATCCCCAGAACCGGTAATAATGACTACAGCCAGCGGCAGCCGCCGCTCCCTGATATTGGCCAATGCTTCCAAACCCGAGCCATCGGGCAAGTTGAGGTCGGTCAGCAGCACATCGTAATGATCAGGCTTTTCGAGGCATCTCAGACCCTCCGCTAGCGATGTGACCGCGATCAATTCGATATCGGGCGCCGTCCGCGCCAGCGTACGCCGGGCAATGTCGGCATCGCTGAGGGTATCTTCGATATACAGGACGCGCATCGCTGTTACCTGCTCAATTCATTAAACACGCACCAGTAAAGCTCTATCTGCTGCGCCACATCCATAAAATTATCAAAGCCGACCGGTTTGACAATGTAAGAATTGACCCCCAGATCATACGCGGCTTGAATATCGCGATCTTCTTTTGAAGTGGTCAGCACAACGACTGGAATGCGCCGCAGCTCGGCATGCGTTTTCAGTATCCGCAGCACAGCTAAGCCGTCGATCTTGGGTAATTTCAGGTCGAGCAAAATGACCGCCGGCCGGGTTTCTCCACTCTCCCAGCGCGGCACCCAAGCCAGCGCTTCCTCACCGTCCCGCGCGACCAGAATGGGATTGGCCAGTTTGCGCCGCTGGAAAGCACGCAAGGTCAAGTCGACATCCAGCGGATTATCTTCAACCAGGAGAATGGGCGGGCATGAATTCATCGTTAAGACTCCATCGCTATTTCGGGTTTTCTTGCACTGCGGGTAGTTGCAAATAAAAGGCCGCCCCTTCACCGGGCGCACTCTGCGCCCAAACCCGGCCACCCATACGCTGCATGGCCTTCTTGACCAAAGCCAACCCAATCCCCGTTCCGGGGTAATCCTCCAGCCGGTGGAGGCGCTCAAAGATCTCGAATATCCGCTGATTATACTTCATATCAAAACCGATACCATTATCGCGTATCCACACGGAAATCCGCCCGCCGTCCTGCCCGGAACCGAATTCGATACGGGGATGCGCCGAATGTTGAGTGAATTTGATCGCGTTTTCCAATAAATTGCGCAACACCAGCGTCAACCCCTCGCGATCGCCGCGTACCATGAGCTGCGGCAGATGCGCGGCGATTTCGATGTGATGCGCGGCGATATCCGTACGGCATTCCTCCAGCGCCTGATGAACCAAAACGGACAAATCCAGCACACTGGATTCCAACTGGCGCCGTTCCATACGTGAATACGCCAACAAGTCATTGATCAACTCATTCATTCGCGTCACCCCCGTTCGTATATTGCGAATAAACAAACGCCCCTCATCGTCCAATTGACTAGCGCAAACTTCCTCCAAAAGCCGGCTGTATCCTTCGACACCGCGCAACGGCGCCTTCAAGTCATGGGACACGGAATACACAAAACTTTCCAGCGATTGATTGAGCGCTTGCAATTCCGCGGTACGCTGATCGATACGCTGCTCCAGATCGGCGTTCAGTTGCTGCAATGCTGCCTCGGCTTGTTTCCGGTAAGTGATATCCTCGGTGAACATCGCAATCCCGCCGATTGTGCCGTCAGCCTGATACCAAGGCCGCACCTCCCAGCGCAACCACTGCGCACTGCCATCCGCCCGCAAGAAAAAATCCTCGCCGGTGCGAATGATTTCACCGGCCAAACAACGGCGATGGATGGCCTTCCATTCCTCGCCGATCTCCGGAAAGACATCGTAATGACACATCCCCAGCAAATCACGTTCACCCAGTCTGTAATCGTTGCGCCAGCGCTCACTGTACGCAAGATAGCGCATTTCCCGGTCGAACATGGCCAGTGCGGCCGGCGCATGCTCAATGAGCAATTTGAGCTGCTCCCTGCTTTCCTGCAGCGCCATTTCGGCCAGCTTGCGCGCCGTAATATCTTGCACGGTACCGTGCATTCCAATGACGCGGCCATCGGCATCGCACACCGCCTCTCCGCGCGAGATCGTCCAGCGATGCACGCCATCCGGCCGCACCACTTCCGCATCACACTGAAATGCAACACCTTCGCGCCAGCATTTTTGCACTGCGGCAGCCAGCCTGTTCCAGCTTTCTCCGGTGTAATAACTCGCTATTTCCTGATAATTCGCAGGCGGCAAAGCGGTATCACGGCCATACATCAGGTAAAGCTCCTCGGACCAAGTTTGTTTATCCGCACCGTTCCAAGTCCAATGTCCGAGATTGGCAATGCGTCTTGCTTCCTTGAAGTTTGCCGCGATTTCCTTTCGGCTTTGGATATCTTCAACCACGGCAATGAAATAATCCGGTGTGTTATCGGGCTTACGCACCAGGGAAATGTGAAGATTAATCCAGATCACCCGGCCATCCTTGCGAATATAGCGTTTCTCCATTGCATACGCGGCAATCTCACCGGTCAAAATGCGCTTCACATTGTGAAGATCCGCCTCCAAGTCGTCGGGATAGGTCACATCCTGAAACGTGAGCGCCATCAATTCATCTTGACTGTAACCCAGGATAGCGCAAAGTTTGCGGTTGACACGCAACCAATGCCCTTCCAGTGAAATAATCGAAATACCGGTTGCGGCTTGTTCGAACGTGGCTTGAAAGCGCGCTTCACTTTCTTGCAATTGCTTACGGGCGCACTGACGTTCGATCAATAATTTTTCGGCACGCACCAGCAGTTCGTCCACGCTGAAAGGTTTATGCAAAAAATCCTGCACCCCGAACTTCAACAGCCGTACGCACAAATCATCATCCGTCTTGGCAGTCAGCATAATGATGGGAACCCCTGTCAACGCAGCATGCTGGCGTATCTGCCACACCATTTGCTCACCGTCCATCTCCGGCATCATCACATCAGAAATAATCAAATCGGGCAGCATTGCCAGCGCCTGCTCCAAACCTTGCCGGCCGTTGAAGGCGCTGACCACTCGGTAATTAGGTTGCAACATCTCGCTCAGAAAGCGATTCATATCCGCACCGTCCTCAACAACCAGCACCAATGGCTTATCACTGGCCGGATCTGGCGGAACCGGCGATATATTTTGCACACCTGCCCGCAGGGCATCGAGAGTTTCATGCGCCATACTCTCGTCGAGCTGAAGCAGTGAATCCGATAAGGAAGAACCGGCTGGCGCCGAACACGGCAATGTGATTCTAAATAACGCACCGCCGCCCGGTGGTTCCTCTAGCTCGAGTTCGCCGTGCAGCAAATGAACGAAATCCTTGACGATGGGCAATCCCAATCCGGTTCCGCAATGACGGCGGCCCGCAACGTTCTCGATTTGAACAAAGCGCTCAAATATGTGCTCGTGCATATCCTCTGGTATGCCGGGACCATTATCCTGAACCTCGATTTGCACGCGGTCTCCGCTGGCGGCAAGCCGCACCGTGATACAGCCTTGATCCTGAACGAACTTGAACGCATTCGACAGCAAATTGAGCAAGATGCGCTGTAGCTTCTCGTGATCGCTTTCGATCATGCAGGTTTCCGGAGCAATGGTTTGCAACGCGATGATATGCTCCTGCGCCAGCAACTCGAAGTAACTCGACGTGGTTCGCACCAACCCGGCCAAATCGAACCGCACCCAATGAATCTGCATGCGCCCCGCTTCGAGTTTTGCCGCATCGAGCAAATCAGTGACCAGCCGGTAAAGCACATGCGCGTTGCGCAATAGCAGTTCGGTTTCCTGGCGCTCCTGCGCTGCTGCATTGTTCTTGATGAGCCGCTGCATGCGATTTTCCAGCGGCGCGAGAATCAATGTCAGCGACGTGCGTAACTCATGGCTGATATTGGCAAAGAACTGCGACTTAAGCTGACTCAGCTCGGTCAAGCGCTGATTCAACCGTTCCTGCTCCGCCATTGCCGCCTTCAAGTCGCGATTGGCTTGCTTCACTTCGGCCGCACGCTGCACAATCTCGGCTTCCATGCGCTGCGCGTGCGCCTTCACCTTGCTCGACTGCGGCTTATTGTCATGACGGACAATGTATTCAGTCACGTCCTCTGCATGGTGAAAGATATAAGCGACACGGCCTTCGTCATCCAAAACCGGCGTATTAACCGAACTCCAGTACTTGAGTTCGAATGCGCCACTGCCGTCGCGTAACGGAATATCGTACTTTTGCACGTTCATGACATCTGCTTGTTTCTTACTCACCACATGATTGAGCGAAGCACGTAAGTCACGCACACTGGTGGATGTCTGATCTTGCGGATTATCGGGAAAAACATCGAATATGCTTTGACCCACAATGGCGTCGCGCTTGGTACCCGTTACATCAAGATATTGATTGCTCACTGCGACGATGGTGAAGCTGGAATCCGCGCGCAGGATCAAATACGGATGCGGACTTGCCTCGAATAACTGCTGATAGGGTGGAATTTCAAGCATGAGCATCTCACATTTTTGGAAGACAGCCGACATGTATCAGAAATTAGAGAAATGCACCATAAGACCATGATTCTTATTTAATAAAATCGGCATTGTCAACAGGGTCTTAAATGCTGCCGGAATAAACTGGCCGGCATGAACCTGCGGTGCATGGAGGGATGAATGATCTATTCGATGAAGCCACAACTACTGGATAAAGATCTAAGCCTTATCAAGAAGATGCCTCTCACGTTGTTCTCCTTCAAATTATCCGACAACCCGGCTAACGGCGGCATGGCATCGTTCACGCCCGGACACTCGCCATCTTGCACTGGAGTGGCTGAATTGGATCAGGAAGAAACGGCGCGCAGACAACTTTACCTGTTATGCGCCATCATCGATCAATTGATATAAATTTCGGAAACATTTTCCATCGCACCATCCAGTACTTCCCCATGCACCTGATCCACAAGAGCATTTGGCAGGCGCTTGATCAGTATTCTATCACCCGTGCCGGTGGATTCTTTCAGTTGCAGACGCTGAGAAGGTTGTTCACATAGCGCAATCGCCTTTGACGAACGCAGTTGAACCGCTTCGCGATTTCCAGGCAACAGGATGTTGCCCAGGTTTTCAAACTGAATGGCGTTGTCCAAATCTGCGATGTACACATTGCGTTTGGACAAATCACCTAGGATATAGTATTGCCAGAATGTCTGGTTGGTGGCAAAGCGAATATAAAACCGGCGCGCTTCAGCATCCAGCTTATCCGAGCACAGCCCTTGCGCACCGGTGGTAATTGACAACTGCAGAACAAAGACAGGTTTGACGAAATAATCCTTGCGCTCCAGTATTTCGGGCAAGGGATCTGCGGTTAGCTTCATCCAGGCCGCCGCAGTGACGCTTGGATCGGGATGCAGCATTTGTTTACTCGTCGCGTCGCGCGTTATTTGCTGATTGCTGAGAAAAGGTATCGCGTCATCGGGCGGCGCTCCCGGAGACGTATAGCGGAAAAAATTGCTGTCCTTGGAAAAAACCTTGAAAGTCAAAACCAGATCATCAACCGCATGCAATCGCAGGATATCGATTTTTTCTTCATCGAAATAAATCGCTACACCACTTTGGGATGACTTGACCAGCAAACCCGCATTCCGCAGTTTGGCGGCACAAGACCCCGCCGCAACAAATTCCAGCATTTTGCAGTTGTTTTCCGCGAAATAGGCATGCTCGACAGTCACGCTCGCGAGAAGACGATAAGCACCCATAGTCTAGTCAACCTATGATCTTTCCGGGGCCGGCACAAACAACTGTGACATTATTTCACCATCGGCTGCGGTTCGCCCACAACTGGGATACGGCCAACGACATCCTCGGCATCGAAAGCCACCATGCGTACCTTATACAAAATGGAAGGCAGATATTTACCTCCCAAGGAGCCCCACAAGTTACTGAGATCCTGAATCGAAAGATTCTCGATGTCCAGAATCAGCTTTTCGATACGCTCGTCCATCTCGGGTACTGTCTGACGCGTGACGACGTGATTCTTTTGAAAAAAATGGATCGTACTGGATAAAAATTTCAGCGCTTCGGGATAATTGTTGCCAGTAAAATTGGCCGTCATCATCAGATACAGATTGAAATAAAGTGGCACACTGGTTTGCACTTCCCGATCTCCGACTTCATGCAAGCTTACTTGCCGGAATGGAACACTGTCTTTCTCAATATTGACCAGAAAAACAACCAATTTATTATTGATATTGGCTGCCACGCTGCCGTCCATTTCCAGCAAATTGGAAACCACCACGACATCTTCATTAAGATTGTAGGTACGCCGCAAATTCTGATTCAACTGCGTCGCCAGAATTTGTACAGCCAGATTAATCATCATAAGCAGTCAAGGATCCTTGTGCGCGGAGCGGGTAAATGATTGTTTTCCCTTCGGGCGAATGTACTGGAAGCCCGATTGGCTGTCAAACGTAGCCCCCTAAGCATTCCACGATGTCACGGCGATGCAACCGCCCATTCGGGCGCTTCGCTTCCCTTCCACAACAAACGAAACGGTATGCCGCCCGGCTTGAGAAAAGGCGGCATTTGCGCATTTTTTTGCATGAACTCGTTTCCTTCATGCTGAAACGCGATATAAACACACCTATGCCCCCAGTTGGCTTGCGGCTCCAGATCGGCAAACACAATCCAGGCATCCCATGAAACATCCATCAGAGCATCTCCGAGTTGAATCCGCATTCCGGCGGGTACCATCTCATGGCTGACATAAACGATCGCGTTTAACAGCATTTCATCGCCCAAGACGGCACGCGCACGCTCGAAGATGCTCCGATCGGATTGCATCATCTACCCAAGACTTTCTTAACAACGTCACCGACGGCAGCACGCAATTCCTTTTCTTGCGCCGCGGAAGCGTTCTCGAGCTTGCTCTCGATGTCTTGCAACTGCGGCATCAATTTGCTGTGCACTACGTCATAAAACTCCGGAATCGGTTTGCGCAGATAATAAGGCTGCAAAACTTCCACCAGCAAGCGGCAATAGATCGGCCACAAGTACCAATAGCGCTGCCCGAGGAAGCAATTACCGGCCGCCGCTGAGGATTGGCTGAACACTGGCGTATCATACGGGTCATGCACCGAATCGGCGTAGTTGTGCGCTTCGCGCGCGGAAACTTTGCCCGATCCGTCCGTGTCGGGATTGGATGCTAGCGCGCCGCCGTATGGTGTATTCCCTGCCATTGCAGCAATCCAGTCACGGGCAAACGGGTCGAATTGCGCGCCGCCGATCGAGTTATTCGCTTCCAGGCAAGCGGACGAAACGCTGGTATTGGTTGCGGTCGACTTCGCCAAAATCGGCGCGTTAAAACCGCCAGCATGGCACTGTTCCATCATGACCATCATGCAATAGTGCTTGGGCAGTGTCGCCAGCGTATTGGCAAAATCCGACGCCAGGTAGTCCGCGCCGCTATAGGTACAGAGGTAGGATTGCGTGCCATCATGGCCACCATGATTGTTGGTATGAATCAACAGCACATCGTCCGGCTTCAGCTTTGTCTTGAGCGTATTGAAAACCGCATCGAGATCGGCCTTTGTTCCTTTTCCGTTAACCGGCATCCGGTAGGTGGTACTGTCTCCCGGCCAGCCCGCCACCGGGTGCGGATTACCGTTATAGTTGATCGTGCCGTCGTAATTCAACACAAAGATATTCGCGGCGGGAAAGCCGTAAATATCGCGTAGCGTGCGATAGAGAAATTCCAGATCGTTGGTATGCCGGTTGTTTGAAGCACCCGAGAATAAAACCGCATAGCGTTGCCCCCTCCTCCAGCGGATCGGGCAACGCAGCCACGGCAGAATAGGATAATAGATTTCAGGTTCCGCGATCTTGATAGGAGTATGAAACGCTTGAAAAGTCTGAGGAACTTCAGCCGTCATGTAAGGCGGGAATTGAGCGTTCACCTCGCTGTACAAATCCCCGGTCTCCGCATCGTGCAACAAATAGCGGCACGGATGCGACC
>CAYQZF010000076.1:0-11155 GCA_964421895.1 uncultured Nitrosomonas sp.
ATAAAATCCGCTCGCGTTGGTGCTTTTGCAATTGCTTTTAGAAAAAAATCATTGGCGCATTGATAACGCTTAGTTTGGGCGGATAGGATAGCGAGCAGATGAAGAGTATCGGGTTGATCCGGTACTACAGCAAGTATTTTGTGACAAATAGCTTCCGCTTGAGAGAATTGCCCGGATTGTTGATAGCGGATCGCGCTTTGAAGCTTCTCGGAAATTTTTTGCATTTCGATGTATGAAATCAGTATTTCATGATTTTACAACGATATTCCAATATATCGCTTATGAATATGCTGGCAGCAAGCGGTGTAATCAAATCATACTAACACCGCTTACTGATCGTGTTTTCCCGTTAAGAAATAATCACCAAATTAGAATCATCGGCTACACCGATGATAGAGGGAGCCATTGGATGTAAAAACAATGGCTCAGTTGGATCAACTGGGTAAGGTCCGGCATGATCGGAAGTTGTAAAATTGAGCGTGGTTTCGTCACTAATTCCAGCGTACGGATTTCCTGCTAAGTCGGTGATTACGCCGCTGCCCATTTCGATATGATAGGTTGTATTGGGAACTAAATCGGTACTTGGATTGATAGTCACCTTGCTACCGTTGAATGTCACTTGATTGTTATCATTCGCAGCAATAACGCGGGTATCAGTTCCATTCGTGATGACGAAATTGCCCGCACCAGAGGAGATTGGTTCACTGAAATATAAAACGACATCGCTATCCATTGGAACATCGACCATATCATCTGCCGGAGAACTGCCGATTAGTGAAGGATCGTCAGTCGTTGTAGTGAAGTTGAGCGTAGTATCGTCACTAATGCCAGCGTAAGGATTGCCGTCCAGATCCGTGATAGCGCCGCTATCGATTTTGATGTTGTAGTTGGCACCGGGAAGCAGATCGACAGTTGGATTAATGACAATTCTATTGGAGTTATCAAAGCTGACTTGACTGGCATCGTTAATTGCTATGGCTCGCGTATCTGAACCGTTACTGATGACAATATTGCCCGAGCTGCCTGGTTTGACAGCTTCGTCGAAATATAACTCAATATCCTGATTAATCTGAAAATAGATCCCATCGTCTATCTCTATCGGATTGCTCCCGGTTAGCAGCGGGCTGGAATCGATTGTCGTAAAATTAAGCGTGGTGTCATCGTTAATCCCTTCCCAGTCATTTCCCGATGTGTCAGTGATAACACCTTTGGGAATTTCTATATGATAGTTAGAATTTAACACTAAATCAGCGGAGGGATTAATAAAGAGTGTGCCACCGTTTTTACTGTTACTGATGGTAACCTGACTGGGGTCGTTAATTGCAATCGTTCTGGTGTCAGTTCCATCGGTAATGACGATATTGCCAGTTCCCGCCATAATCTCTTCATTGAAAGTCAAGAACATGTCGTCATCAATTTTGAATATCCCGTTATCGAATAGATTACTCCAGGTTAAAAGCGGCGCATCTGTATCGGGAATCGTCGTAAAGTTGAGTGTGGTGGAGTCGTGAATCCCAGCGTAGGGATTTCCGGAAGTATCGGTAATCACACCGCTAGCCATTTCGACATGGTAGGTCGTATTGGGCACCAGATTAGTGCTAGGGTTAATGGTTACCTTGCTGCCGCTGCTGACCTCGCTGCCGCTGCTGACCTTGCCGCCGTTGAATGTCACCTGATTGCTGTCATTCACAGCAATGAGACGAGTATCCGTGCCATTGGTAATAACGATATTGCCGGTTCCGGGAGCAACTACCTCATCGAAATGTAAAACAAGATTGTTGTTAACTGGAACTGCGCTGGAGTCATCGGCGGGTTCAGATGAAACCAGGGTGGGTGCTAATTCATCCGAGAGATTCGGTGCAAGCATGAATTTTGAGGTAGTTCCTAAACTTCCGCCGTGACCATCCACAATGTCATAGCTGAGTTCAACTTCACCGGTAAAATTATTTTCCGGTGTGAAAATCCAGCCATCAGCAGTTTGTGTTAATGCGCCATGCGTGACTGTCAGATTGTCAACCGATAGTTCATTATGATCGGCATCCGTGAAACCCTTCAACAGATCGCTGGCCAGAATTGTATAGTCGGTATTTTGAGCGCCTTCAGGGAGAACTGCAGTAGTTCCGGTCAATTCCGGCGCATGATTCATGCCGTTGAGCGTCACCGTTGCCTTGGCCCAATGCAGCGGACTATTGCCCTGACCAACTTTCATGGCATAAATGAAGGTATCGGTTAGTTCTTCATCAACTACCAGATCCTTCAGTTTTGATTGTAATTCCGGCGTTATGACGTAAGAAACTTTGCCATCTTGCGTGATCGAAATTTGCGCTCCTAGTTGACTGTAATTGATATTGCCGATGTTATCCCGGGTTAATAAATCGGACGGTTCGTTCCATCGTCCTCTGCCTTCGTCCAAAGACCACAGAACCTTAGCATGACCGCCGCGATCATTTGCCAGTACATCCAGCGTAAACCGATCATTACTGTTGGATAGATCTGCAAAATTATCATTTTTAGCACTTGAATTTTTTGCAAATGTTATGGTTTTATGGTTCTGTGAATTAGCAGGCATAGCATTTTCTCCACGAAATGAAATATTGCTTGTTAAAAAAGAATAAATTCGTTTATTTCATAGCTAGCGGCGGAGTATAAATTAAAAAAGATTGTGTTAATGTGATAAAAATCACATTTAAAATTAATAAATTCTCATGATTAGTTAATCTTAATCTTGAGGTATTTCTTGACTATGTAAGGATGTTCGAATTATGAGCAGCAAACGCTGTAGTATTTAATATGCCAAAGGACGGAATCTGCAACCAAGAGAATTTGGCCGCTGCTATTACTGGGATTGCCGCAAAGTGTGGATTTTTTCGCGCTACAAGAATTTCTAGCGTCGTTTACAGTATTCAGGAGAATGCTGTAGAACATACCAAATAACTTCACTGCTACCCATTGAGAATAGTTGTCGACGAAGGTCTGCTGGTAAATCCGTCCCACGCCCTTGAGAGTGCCGACGTAAAACGTGTCTTGGCTACCGAGATAGCCAGGATGAGCCGTCTCGATCTCACCATGCGCCACATCATCTTCCTATTTTTTCTCTAGCACCTGCGCCTCGGTCAATACCATTCCAGTTTCAGCGATATATTTCTCTAAGGTTGACAGCCTCCACTTTCAAGAAGGGAAGCCGCTTGGTATTGAAGCGAGCAAGCTCACCTGGGTAAAAGACTTGTTATAGCGCTTGGGCGGTACGCTTGAGCCGCTCCTGGATGGCTTGCTCAACCTTGGCCAGGTGCTTGAGACATACTGCAACGTCTTGAACCGCTGGTTGGTACTGTCACGCGGTATAAATTCCTGAAGTCTGGCGCGTTTCAGCACGTCATAAATTGTTGGGCAGCTGACGTGGAAGCATTCGCCAAATGCGCCACCTTCCACAGCCGGGTTTGATACAGCCGCCAGATTTCCTGGCGAGCAAATAAAGTTAAGCAAGTGCGTTTGTGGTTGTTCATCTATAGTATTCTTCTGAATACTGTAAACAACGCTAGAAACTCTTACACGCGGGGAATCACAAGTTGAGAAAAGTCGCTTAAATGGGGTGTCCTGTTTTACTTGACCAGGTCAAATGGTATTAGCAGGATACGGTCAAATCACTACAACACAGAGCACTATATCGATTTGCGGCCGAACATCGCTAGAGCTGCGATGAAGTTGGTTTAGTATTTGTAAAGATAATTGTTTGAGCGTTCGGGTGCCAGCCAAGATGCTCGTATATCACTTCAAATCCGTTTTCGACAAACGTGCTGCTATGAACAGGATTATTGTAAATGACAACTGTATTTACAGGTAGATTCTTTAAGACTCTATCCATTATTGAGTCATCGAACGGATTGTAAAGATAAACAATAAGACGAGCATTTAAACCAGAAAAATCAAAACTCGTCGCATCAGCGAGATAGAATTTTCCTTCTGTTCGAAAAACTGTTAAGAAGTTTTGTTTTGCGATTTTTATGAATGGCTCGTAATAATCAATACCGATTATTTGCGGGTGTTTTCTCTGGTATTTTTGCTCAAGTAGCTGCCAGGTCAAGCAAACTTTACCTTTGCCGCAACCGATGTCAATAAAAACATAAGGGTCACTCAAAAGATTTAACTTATTCAAAATAAAAAAAGAACGCCGGATCTCATTTGTCCAAGAAGTCATATAGAAAACACCGCTTTCAAAGTTGGGTGGATGTTCAAGATAGTGCTCCTTCGGAAGCCAAGTGTGCGTATCAGTTCGGCGTATCAGGTCAAATAGATGTGCGTTTAGAAAATAGTTTATCGGAAGGCGAAGACCACGCTTTCGAAGCATTCGCCAGTAATCGCTCAGCCCAAATCCTATTGTGCGTGTGTCATTTGTCATTGCTATTTCCGTTTGTTTATAAATTATGGTGAGTTTAACAGCGCGCAGCGCAGCAGCATAGACTTTGATTGTACACAGAGCATTGTATGAGGATATATTGTGGCTGTGTGTTGGGTAGCTGCGCAGCGCTTACTTACACACTTTGTTGCACAACGATGTAATTCACCGCGCTTGGAAAGGGAATTTCTTGAAGCTGATTGATCAGTTGATAAACTGGGTCTGATTGAGAAAGGATTGCAGTTTATTATTATGCACCAGTATCGGATGCAGTAGATCGTCTCTGGCCTATGGCATATGGCTGCCCAGACTCTTTGCCGATCGGCGAATGATCATGCAAATGTAGAGGATATTGCGCTCTCTCACCCAGATATGACTGCTTAAGGATAATTATTCCATGCCCATTTGAGGAAAAATAGCTAGAATAAACTGAAGTAGTTCAGAACCCCGTTTGAGATTTTCTTCGGAAATACAGTACGTTACACCAAATCACCGTGAGGTGTTGCACTTCAAAATTGAATACGCCTATTTCAAACTCAAATTCCCAATAAGTTTCTCTAAAACATAATGCTGACAATGTTTTTCGACTTATTTTCTTCTTTTATTATTTTTTCAGAATAGTAATTCCCTCTCAGCAATCATGCTTGCCACATAGCGTGTGGATGGTTCCATTCATAGATTTCGATGCACAATCTGAAACCCCATCAGAAGCCCCAAATTGTTTCCATGAATTCACGAAGAAAATAACAACATTCACAAAAACCGGTGAATTTAGTCGTTCAATCCATCAATTAATCACGCATAATCAGGTCATTATGAATTGTTCGAGTCGGATTGTGTACACAATGAAGATTGTATCAATCTTGCACGGGGCTATAAAATTACTGTTCTTTCCGGCCATAAACATCTTCAAAACGCACTATATCGTCTTCGCCTAAATACGAACCGGATTGAATTTCAATCATTTCAAGCGGGACACAACCGGGATTTTCTAGCCTATGTTTTGTGCCAAGTGGAATGTAGGTCGATTCATTTTCGGAGACCAAATAAACTTCGTCATTGCGTGTTACACGTGCAGTACCATGTACGACAACCCAATGCTCAGCGCGATGATGATGCATCTGCAATGAAAGGGAGGCTCCGGGCTTGACAACTATACGTTTTACTTGGAAACGCTCGCCCATATCAATCCCATCGTACCAGCCCCAGGGACGAAACACTTTGCGGTGCCACTGTCCTTCTGATCGGCCTTGTTGTTTCAGCATATCGACAATTGATTTGACCTCTTGTGTTTTGTCTTTATGGACAATTAGCACTGCATCAGGAGTTTCAACAACAATCATGTTTTCCACTCCGACGCACGCGACTAAACGGCTTTCTGAAATGGCAAGAGTATTATTGCAATTACTTAATATTACATCCCCTTTCGATACATTGCCTGCATCATTTTTGGGAAGTACCTGCCACAAAGAATTCCAAGCGCCGATATCAGACCATTTTGCGGCAAGCGGAATTACAGCGCCAGTTGGCAACCCACTGTCATGATCAGCGATTCGCTCCATGACTGCATAATCAATTGAATCACTAGGACATTG
Organism: uncultured Nitrosomonas sp.; assembly: GCA_964421895.1. Taxonomy (GTDB): domain Bacteria; phylum Pseudomonadota; class Gammaproteobacteria; order Burkholderiales; family Nitrosomonadaceae; genus Nitrosomonas. Next base: position 5,989 of record CAYQZF010000076.1, read on the forward strand.
TTCAAATGCATTTTTATCTACGCGAAGAAATTCGCCATCAACAGAACCTTGATCCCAGGCATTGCAGCATGCCGCAAAAATATCTGGCCGGCACTTATTGATAGTAGATAGCCACACCGAAGCACGCATCATAAACAATCCGCTGTTCCAAACATAATTTCCTGCATTTAGATAGGTTTGCGCTGTTGATAGATCAGGCTTCTCGACAAAACGGGTTATGTAGTATGCCGTTTGGTCTTGTTCTATTAATTCTCCAAGTTGTATATAACCATACCCAATTTCTGGAGCATCTGGAGCAATACCGAATGTGACAATTTTTCCACTTATTGCTTGTGACATGCCTTTAAGAACAGCAGCCTGAAATGCTTCCACGTCCATAATCACATGATCAGATGGCATGACCAGTAACACAGGATCATCATCTACACGCAATGCTGCAAGTGCAGCCAATGTCAATGCGGGGCCTGTATTGCGCCCAACGGGCTCAAGCAGAATAGTCCCTTTTTTGTTTATGATTCGCAATTGCTCCGCAATCACAAAGCGATATTCATCATTACAAACAATGATCGGAATATCTAATTTAACGCCCTTCAGACCATCCATACGACGAATAGTAGCTTGTAGCAGTGAATCTTCGTTTATCAGGGATAATAGTTGCTTTGGATGTTTCTCACGCGAAAGTGGCCATAAGCGAGTACCCGAGCCTCCAGATAAAATAATCGGAATTAATGTATTCATTCAATTTTTTATGATATTAGGTTTCTTGTTTTGCATTTATTCAAATAGTTCAGCAGGAATATCAAGCTTACTAAAATTTTTTAGCCTTTTCTTAAAGAAATAAAAATTAGCCGTGTTGCAGTCGACGCAATCTAAATTTTAAATAATTAGTAACGTTTCTTAGGGAAACACTCACCAATTAGCAGCTTTCAGATTTTTGGATACTACTGGCATTTTTTACCACAGATCCCAGGTAATTTATTTTTCGGCGGCATTTTTCCGTCGGATTCCTCCTGCTTATGTTTCATCACCCGCCGTTGGAGTATAATGGATGGATTTCCCCTCAACCAGTCAACAATCAACGGTTCAGCAAATAAAACAACAGCTCCTGTGCTTTGAGGTGAGCATTGATTCCCGCAAAGTGGTGTATGCTCGCGATTTCACACAGAATATCCTCTATCTACCGATCAAACAGATTAAACCAATTCTGAATGCAGTAATACGAAACATATTGTCCATTGTCATCGGCTGATGAATCTGCCGTCCATTCCTAGGGTAATGGAGATTCAATGCGCGCCAGCAAAACTTGCCAAGGCATTATCCCTTTCATTTCGCTTAATAAAAAAACCTCGCAATATTTCATTTGCTCGTTTGTGCTCAAGATTTTCTCGTTTCGGTTGTTTAAGCCGTTCGTAATCCGATGTCGACATACCTCCTCGAGTTTCATGATCCGTCTCCGCTCTTCTTACCTACACCCGCAACGTTTCCGCTGTGCAGCCAATCTTCCATGCAATCGATTTTATCACCGACCACTGTGATCCATGCTCTTTCTGCCGTTCAAATACCAATCTAACCTCTCGTTCCCGCACTTCCGATGAATAACTGATTTGATTTTTTATCCTCTCCTCCTCTCAAATCATTTTAACTCAGAAAAAAACCGGCGCGATTCAGTTCGTTGGAAACTCGAGCTTGACCAAAAGCCGGTTGCTCCAGGGCAAAAGCGCTGACCGCCGCTTCTGTCGCTTCTTCTACACGATTCTTGATGTTGGGCTTGCGTCGGTTTGCATCGATCAGCGCTTCAACACCTCCTGCTTCCACTGCTGCCTGATAGCGATAGAAAGTATCGCGTGAAAAAACCATCACCTTGCAGGCACGGGATACATTGCCAAGCTCGGATACCAGATTAAGCAGACCGATCTTGTGTTTGATGATTTTCTGTTGAAAACTACTCATGGGATTACTCCTTTGCGCTTACGCGCTTGGTTGATAAAGTTGCGCACCTCTATCAAACCGAGTAATCCCACCCTTTGGCAAGACCTTAATGTCAGATCAAGCCTGAATTACTACAGCTTATGTATTCAACGCTTATTTCGATTAACCTCTCTGAAAACAGCACCGAGAGTTCTTACAATACTGCATATTTCGGCGAAATACTGATGCACATGTGCATGTGATCTGCCATGATGTACCCTTCTACTATCTTCGCTTCCTTGTATCCCGCAAGTTCGTAGAATATCTCGCCCAGATGCTTGCGCAACAGCTCAGATATCCGCTTCTTACGTTTCTTCGGCATGAATACCACATGGTATTTACAGTCACAACTTGTGTGAATCAAACTCTGATACTTTTTCATCCTGAATCTCCTTCTCTTGATCGAGATAGAATATTCTCGATGATCGCCGTATAGGTCAAACCACCGTGAGTCCCCTGGCAAAGCCGGAGGCTTACCTCATTGAGTTAGTTTTGATGTACAGTGCTGAAGCTCATTAAAACTACCCAAAATGCTGTACAATCAAATTTATCAGAAACAAGTACCTATTAACAAACAACAATTTCAATTTGGTGTCATTGGATTGGGATGAGCCTTTATTTTGAATAAGGATCCAGACGAAACGAGAACCTGGCAATACCAATTCTTTGTTCTAAATCTCCTGATTAGCAAAGCTTTAGGCCATCAATTCCCGCAGCACATAAGGCAAAATCCCGCCGTGTTTGAAGTAATCCACCTCAATGGTGGTATCGATGCGGCATAGCAGTTGCACAGTCTGGTTGCTGCCATCCTTTCTTCGAATGTTCAACATAACATCTTGCTGCGGCTGGATGTTATCGAGTCCGGAAATGTCGAATTGTTCGTCGCCTTTGATGCCGAGCGATTCAACATTGTCGTTACCTTTAAATTGTAACGGCAGAACGCCCATGCCGATCAGATTGCTGCGGTGGATACGTTCGAAACTGGTGGCGATCACTGCTTTGACGCCGAGAAGTTGCGTTCCCTTGGCAGCCCAGTCGCGGCTCGAGCCGGTGCCGTATTCCTTGCCGCCGAAAACGACCATCGGGATACCTTGCGCCAGATACTTCATCGCGGCATCGTAAATGCTCATTTGTTCCGGCGCGGCTCCGGCAACACCTTGGTAAAGGGTGATACCGCCTTCGCTGCCAGGAATCATCAGATTCTTGATGCGCACGTTGGCGAAGGTGCCGCGCATCATCACTTCATGGTGTCCACGGCGCGCACCGTAGCTGTTGAAATCAGCCTTGCCGACATGATGTTCGAGCAGATAACGTCCGGCGGGTGAAGTTTCCTTGATCGAGCCCGCCGGACTGATGTGATCGGTGGTCACCGAATCGCCGAAGACACCCAATGCATAGGCGTTCTTGATGTCATTGCCGCCGCTTGCCGCCGGCTGCAGCGAGAAGTCTGCAAAGAAGGGAGGTTCGGCAATATAAGTCGATTGCGGCCAGTTATAGGTTTGTCCGGTGACGGCAGTGACGCTATTCCACAGCGCATGATCCTTGGTGAGATTGCCGTAAAGCTGCCGGAAAGTATCGGCATTGGCGGCATATTTCAGCAAAGCATGGATTTCGGCGCTGCTTGGCCAGATATCTTTCAACCAGACTGGCTGATTGTTTTTACCGATGCCCAACGGTTCAGCCGTAAGGTCTTTCAGGACGCTGCCCGCGATTGCATACGCGACCACCAGCGGCGGTGATGCTAAAAAATTGGCACGGATATTAGGATGGATACGCGCTTCAAAGTTGCGGTTGCCGGATAACACCGCGGCGCAGACCAGATCGTTTTTAACAACGGCTTCTTCAATCGGTTCGGATAACGGCCCAGCATTGCCGATGCACGTCGTGCAACCGTAGCCGACCAGGTCGAAGCCCAGTTGCTCGAGGTAGGGCAGGAGTCCGGTAACGTTCAAGTAATCAGTCACCACACGCGAGCCTGGCGCCAGCGATGTTTTGATGTGATGCTTGACCGACAAGCCTTTTTCCACTGCTTTTTTGGCCAACAATCCCGCGGCCAGCAGCACACTGGGGTTGGACGTATTGGTACAGGATGTGATGGCGGCGATCAAGACATCGCCGTGACCAAGGTCGATTGCCGGGTTACTTAAATCAATATGGCATAAATCGGGTGAATTGGGAGTCGGACGATTATTAGTCATTTCTGCTACGTTGCGGGAAACCATGCGGCGTTCCGCGGGAGCAGTGTTTTTTGCTGATTGACCGTCGCTTTCACCTGCTGGTGCAGCAGGGCCAGACGCCGGTATGCGGCTGCCGTTGAGTATGCCGGAGTCGACACACACTTCGGGTTCTTGCGTATGCACATCGCGCAGAGCGTAACGCTGCTGGATGTTATCGCCTTGTTTGCCGTAACCGCTTTCTTTGACGGGTTTGTTGAAGAGCTCGGTAAAGCGCGATTTGATTGCCGCGAGTTCAATGCGATCCTGTGGACGCTTGGGACCTGCTAGTGAGGGTGCGACAGAACCCAGATCCAGCGTGAGTTCACTGGTATAGTCGATGTCACCTTTTCTGGGGATGCCGTACATTTGCTGTGCTTGGAAATAACGTTGAAAAGCGGCGATTTCTTCCTGGCTGCGCCCGGTACCCTTGAAGTAGTCAATGGTGGCATCGTCGACTGGAAAGAAGCCCATCGTTGCACCGTATTCCGGCGCCATATTGGCGATCGTGGCGCGGTCGGGCAGTGTCAATGAAGCAGTTCCTTCACCGAAGAACTCGACAAACTTGCCGACGACGTTCGCCTTGCGCAGCATTTCCGTGATCGTCAGCACCAAATCGGTTGCGGTCACACCTTCGCGCAAATGGCCGGTTAAATTAACACCGACGACATCGGGTGTCAGGAAGTAAACCGGTTGACCCAACATACCGGCTTCCGCCTCGATACCGCCTACGCCCCAGCCGACAACGCCGATGCCGTTGATCATCGTGGTATGCGAATCGGTCCCGACCAGCGTGTCGGGAAAAGCGAGTCCATCTTTTTGATGTACACCGCGAGCCAGGTATTCGAGGTTGACTTGGTGCACAATCCCAATTCCGGGAGGAATGACCTTGAACGTATCAAACGCTTGCATGCCCCATTTGATGAACTGATAACGTTCGTTATTGCGGAAAAATTCGATTTCCATATTGCGATCGATCGCGTCTT
>CAYQZF010000077.1:0-10999 GCA_964421895.1 uncultured Nitrosomonas sp.
CCCGCTTCGGTTACCACATAATGCATCGAGATATCGTGCGCTTGCGGATAAATGCTGTCAAGCCGCTGTAGTTCGAATGCTATGCCGATAGTGAGCGGTTGATGCTCATAGGTTGCCAGCGTGCGGTCGTAGTAACCGCTGCCGTAGCCCAACCGGTAACCGTGACGGTCAAATCCGACCATCGGGATAATCACCGCATCCAGCCGGACAATCTGCGTTTCTAGTGGTACCGGAATACCGTAGGCGCCGTTTTTCACTGGCGTATTCGGTGACCATTCCCGGAAACACAGCGGTTCATCCTTGCCCGTTACTTCCGGTAGCGCCAGCGTTGCGCCGTGCTGCAAGAAATATTCAGCGACGGAGCGTGGGTCGTATTCGCCGCGGAACGGCCAGTAAATTCCGATGGTCATGTGCTGCAGTTGTGCGAGACCTTGCTCGAGGAAACTGGTGATCGCTTGACTCCATAATTGGTGATGTTCCGCTGGTATGGCTTCGCGCGCGGCAATTAGTTGCTTGCGCTGATTTTTCTTCCATTCCGGCAAATTATCCATGACTCTTAGCTTGAGTATCCGCAATCAGGTTATCAGACAGAAAGTTTTGTTTTAATAGTTTTCTGACCGGTGCCGGGATGCCCTGTTCAAGCGCATCGGCCGGGTTGATCCAGATCGATTCCGGTCCTGTAATGCGGGAGTCCGAGACGACGTGTAACAAGCGTGGATGAATACGCAGCTTGAAGTGAGTGAACTGATGATCCAATGAAGGTAGTTTGAGCGGTTGTTCAACTTGGATTCCGAGCTGGTGCTGGCAGTAATCAGCGGCATCGACGCCGGTTGCGATTTCCGGAGGGCACCATAGCGCTCCCCAAATACCCGAAGCCGCTCTTTTTTGCAAAAGCAATTTCTGTTGTTGCAGCAGTAGTAAAAATACGGTTTCTTTTTGTGGCAGCACTTTGCGGGGTTTTGCAGCCGGTAATTGATTGATACATTGTTTCTGGAATGCGATGCATTGTGATTGTAATGGGCAAGATTTGCAGTGCGGAGTACGATGCGTGCAGACGGTGGCGCCGAGATCCATCAGAGCCTGGGTGTAGGTTTCGATCATCCCATTACTGCAGTTGATGGGCAAAGATTCTTCGGCTTTTTCCCATAAGCGGTTTTGAGTCTTCATTTCTCCGGGATAGCCATTGATGCCAAAGAAACGTGCGAATATCCGCTTCACGTTACCATCCAGAATCGCTTCGCGCTGACCGAAAGCAAAAACGGCAATAGCAGCAGCGGTGGATCGCCCGATTCCGGGCAGTTGCTGAATATCCGCCCGTGTAGCAGGAAATTGCCCGTGATGGTTTTGCACAATTTTTTGCGCTGCCAAATGCAGATTGCGTGCGCGGGAGTAGTAACCAAGGCCGCTCCATAGCGCCAATACATCATCTAGCGGCGCATGCGCTAGACTTGTAATGGTGGGGAATGTCTGCATGAACCGCGAATAATAGGGGATGACGGTATTGACCTGCGTTTGTTGCAACATGATTTCAGATAGCCAAACGGCATAAGGATCACGATTTTGTTGCCAGGGCAAGTGGTGGCGGCCATGATCGTGATGCCAGTGAATTAGCCGGGATGCTATGTACGACATGATAATGTTGCTTGAGGACTTGGATATGCCGAGTGAATACGTTGAGAAAATAGCCAAGCGTTACATCGAGACGGCGGCTTGGCAGGATTTACGGGAAAATGACTTCGCTGAATCTGGCATTGGGTGTTAGAACTTCCATTTTGGCGAGTTGAGTTAATTCGACTTGTTGCCTCGAATCACCATCGATCACAAGGCATTCGTGTTTCTCGGGAGAATTGACGATATCGATGGCTTTTCCTTCAATTACCTGATTATTCTTCAAGATGAGTTTCAGCCGGTAGCCGTACATGCAAGCCACTTCCACAAAGTCGTGAAGATCGCACGAAATAGCATCTTGAGTCATAGCCGTTAATCCCCTTACTGATGAAGTGAAGGCATAATATACACGATACTAAAAGCCGCGAGATCAAATTATGGAAATTCTGAAAACATTGGGCTTATTCGTTGTTACTGCACTTGCTGAGATAGTCGGTTGTTATCTGCCGTATCTCTACTTGAAAGAAGATAAACCTTTGTGGCTGCTTTTTCCTGCTGCGATCAGTTTGGTGATATTTGTTTGGTTGCTGACGCTTCATCCGCAAGCGGCTGGCCGTGTTTATGCCGCTTATGGTGGTGTGTATATCTGCGTGGCGTTACTGTGGTTGTGGGTGGTCGACGGTATTCGCCCGGCAATGGCAGATTGGATCGGAGTGGGTTTCTGTTTGACCGGGGTAATCGTTATTATGTGCGGAAGACAACTTGACCGGTATTTATAGCAGAATCAAATTCTCTATTCTGATATTACAAGTTGTTTCCCGACGGGTTATTTGCCTTTCCTCATTTGCTCCTGCTTGATGATATAGCGTTGGATCATTGCTTCCATGCTGGCTGTAAGCTCAATAAATTGACACCCCGCGCGCATGCAGTTTTGTCCGTTGCGCAAAGTAATTTCAAAGGTATTCTTTACTCGGATATTGACAGTGATTGAACCAATATCTGGAAGAGCGATTTTGCAGTCGTTATAGATCATGCCGGGGTCAAGATTAATGATTGGGTGCTGATCGATTACGGCAATTCCGCCGCAACTGATATCGAGTAATGCTACTTCCGCTTTGGCGGATGGATCATCTCCAGGAATTGGAATGACGCACTTAAGAGGCTTCACAATTGGAGTGGTAATGCGAAAGTGGTTTCTTCTTTGTATCCGCAGGAGCGACTCAGGGATGTTTACTACGAAGACATTCCGGCCTTCATACTTAATTTTCCTTATCCGATTGCAGACAAATTCAATTTTTACTCTATTTTGCGTGGTTACAAAAACGAGTTCTTTGGAATACAGTGCTTTTTCGCATTGATTATCATTGGCTCCATAATCGATAATCATCTCTCCATCATCAGCATTAATAGTTATTATTGACGTCAAAATAAAATCACTGGCTTTATTGGGATAAAGAGTGATTAATGAATTGGTTTGCATAATCCCACGAAGAATAAAAAGAATATCAATTTCCGAATGGATGCGGAAATTCTCACCGCTTTCTGCATGAGAAAATTGAGTTGGTACAAGAACATTAATTGCTTCGGTGATTTGATTAGGTGTTTGCTGCATTTTTATTCTCCAGAATTTTCTGTGTAATTCTTTCATCAAGATCATTTCTTGTAGCTAAGGATGTTTTGCCTTGCTCCAATTTATAAAGCCACGCTAATAATTCCGCGACTGCCACATAAAGCTGCGGTGGAATACGATCATCAAGATCGACTTGCATCAGTAATGCAACAAGCTCGCTGGATTCGTGAACATAGACTCCTGCTTCTTTGGCGCGCTTGATAATTTCTTGAGCAACTAGATCCCGGCCTTTTGCAACTACTTTGGGTGCACTTTGCCCTTCACGATAAGCGAGCGCAACGGCAGTCAGATATGATTCATTTGCTGTCATCGTGCTTTACTTCTATCGCTTGGATATTGAGTCCAGCGGATTGCATCCCACTAGTGAGCGGTAATTGATTGTTTTTGAGTAAGCTGGCGGTCTCTGATCTTGTAGCGCTCAGCCGAATGTTAATGCCACTTGTTTTTAGCGCGATGGTTGCAGTGATGTCGCCAAGTTCTGGCATTGATAACCGAAGTTGTGTGTGCCATCGGGTAGCTTGATCAGAGTCATTTTCCTTGGTTGTATTTTCTTGGGATTCCTCATAAATATCCCATTTCATGGGTTGTCCTGGCCAAGCTTCGCCACGCCAAAGCAAATGACCCGTTTCCAAAGTGGTTAGCTGTTGCTGCACTAATGGGATTGTTTGTGCATGCACAGGCATTTCCGGAGGGAGTGGAGTGGCTATTACGGCAGCTTTGGCTGTAGATGAATCAACCGTTATCAGCATTAGTTTTCCTTGCGGTTCTTGTTGCAAATTTTCAAGTGTGTTTTTTCCATGAATCCATTGCGACTGATGTGATTCATAGAATAAACCACTTTGAACAATTGCTTTTTGTAATAAACCAGGTAAATCAGTGCTATTTGTTGGCGCATTGGTTAAGATGGGATTCGGACTGGTGAGCGCGTGACCGGTTACAACATTAGCTGTATTTTCTGATGTGTGTTTTAAAGGGCCTTGCATCAAAGCACTCAAAAAACGGCCGGCGGTACTAATAGATGTATTGGTGATTTCGTTATCTGAGGACGTATCTTTTAAGGCCAGGAACTCTAACTCTGGTTCATTCGAAATAAAAACAAGTTCTAGTTTGTTGCCCGGTTGAAAGTTCTCAGGCAAGCGCATTTGTAACGAATTGCCCGCAACTAACACTTGTGAATCACCATTCAATAAACGAGCTTGAATCAGTGCTTGATACTTTTGGCCTTGTGTGAACTCTGTAGGGAAATTTTTTGAATTCAGTTTGTTACCCGGTTGAAAATTTTCAGGCAGACTCACTGGTAGTGACTTACTTGCAACTAATATTTGTGAATCGCCATTCAATAAGCGGGCTTGAACCAGTGCCTGATACTTTTGCTCCTGTATGAACTCTGCAGAAGAATTTTTTGAATCGAGTGTTGTTGTTATTGGCGTAACTGGTGCAGTTGGCTGTATCTGAGTTGAAATCGAGGCTACATCTGTTTTAATTACGGTAGGAATCACGACAACTCATCGTCGGGTTAGATAATGATCTAGAAGAAATGTGAATACATTTATTTATTTCTATTGAGCATTTATAGATTGTTGAATGGCTGATAGGCAAATTGTAGATCGCGAGTACGGCTATTCGTGCTGAGAATATCTTGGAGCTTCATCATCCATGGTTCAGTGATTGCTCTGATTTGCGCATCGTCAGCCAATATTTGATGGATCATTTCAACTTTCTTTTCAAGCAATTCTTTGTCCAATATGGGTTCCTGGTCGTTCTGAATGAGTATTTCAGTTAATTGCCTGCATTCTTGTTCCAATTGTATCAATTGATCCCATTCGCTATTTTGTGCTGCCGCAAGCATTTTTCCAGTAGTTGCTAAAATTGCATCATAGGTTTTCAGTGTCTGTACGCTATCCATTTGCCTGTGTATCCTGATTGTTAACTAGACTGCGATTGCTTTCGTTGCAGTTTGTGACTTATTCGTTTTGCCAATTTCTTTCCAAGCGTCATACAGTTCGGATAGTAATTTATTGACTTCATCGATAATTTCATGGTTATTCTGAATGCTGGCAACCAAGAGCCGGTGTGTCATGTAATCGTAAAGTGCTTGAAGCTTAACTGCCAAATCACCCCCGGCATTCATATCCAGGCTTGCCTTCAAACCATGATCAATGATCATAATAGCTTTTGAGATCATTTGTCCTTTCTCAGCAATCTCATTATGTTGCATGTGTATTCTGGCTTTAACCAAAGCTTCCTGCGCACCTTCAAATAGCATTAAGATGAGTTTGTGTGGATCGGCTGATTCAATACTTGTTTCAACCCCTACACGCTGATAAGCGGATATTGCACTATTCATGGCGGTATACATTCAATGCTCCTTATTTATTTACGAAAGAGGCTAATTGCTGTTTGTTATTTTGCTGATAATTTGGATAATTGTTGTTGTAAGAAATTGCTGGTTTGAGTCATGCCGGCAATGGTCGTATCCAGTGCAGTAAATTGAGCTCGTAATCGTTTTTCTGTATCGGCGAGCCGTTGATTCAAAGCGTCTCGCTGCGATCCTATGTCTTTGATTGATGAATTTATGCCGTCAATACGGCTATCAATTAGGCGACCATTCAACATTTCACCAGCTAATTTATTTAATTTTGCTGCAAAACCATGCGCAAAATCTATTTCACCTCTTGCGCCAGTACCGCCTCCAGTTATCTTGAGAGCGAGTCCGCTGCTATTAGCCGCACCGGTTAATGTTTGGCCGGAACCTGTTGCAGTAATACCATCGATCGTACCTGCTACGTCCACTCCCGCAGTTTCAGCGGGCGTGCCGAATAAGTCCGATTTGCCATTTCCTCCAGTGATCGATACGGTTGAAGCAGAACCATAGCGATTTGAAACAACCGCTAGCTTTCCGGAAGATTCGCTTACGGCAACTTTTATGCCGGCGGAAGAAAGCGCTGAAGCACCGTTAATCTTTGATTGAATTTCAGCTGCTAAAGAAGCAGCTGTGTAGGTGCCTGCAGCCAATGTTATATTGGCACTTACACCGTCGACATTTAGACTTAACGAATCATTGATTCCAGCATTGATAGCCAATGCAGCAGCCGTATTGCCTACGGAACTGCCTTGTGTTGCAACACGGCTAATATTTAGTGAATACTTTCCATTGACTGTATCGGATGTGGCGCCAGCAAACGATACGAGGCTATCACTAGTTTTTCCAACAGATGCGAATAATGTCGAGATATCTTTGGTTGGGTCATTTAGTACATTGGCAAATTTAGATGAATCAAATTGCAATGTTCCATCAGATTGGAAGGAGATTCCCACTTCTGATAATAAACTTAACCCTCCACCAGCTGTTGTCAGCGGATCAGAAATTGCACCGCGTATGCGCGCTTGAATTGATCGAACTGTTGAGTCTCCAGTTAAAATTGATGCTTGCTTGGTAGATGGATCATATTTCGTGAGACTAACAATGGTTTTGTTTAAATCATTAAAAGATTTTACAAATGAAGATATGGCGCTTTGAGCACCCGTGGTATCGCGCGATATATTTAGGGTTGTTGTAGCGCCTGGATTTGCTTTTAATAAATTTAACGTAACGCCTTCAATGGCATCGGTAATGTTGTTTGATGCTTTGCTGATTGAAATGCCATCTATGACAAGTGTGGCATTACTAGCAGAAACAGTTTGTATGAGGTTGGATATCCCGCCAGACGATGCGTCGTAAACAAGCTGAGAAAGCCCTGTGTTATCGGTATTATTACCATCTGCATCGGCTGCGGTTATTTTTAGCGCATTGCTTAGACCAGTGTCTTGGGAGGCAATTACTAAGCGGTTGCCTGTTCCATCATTAACTATACTAGCAGATATGCCTGCATTGGCTTGGTTGATTGCGTCACGGATACCAGAGAGCGATGAATTGCCCGTAGGTATAGTAATCGACCGTGCTGCCTTGTCCGGGTTAAGTGTGAACGTGCCGCCGTCGTATGTACCAAATTGTATGGTTAAAGTACCGCTACCGACTGTAGAACTTGTGGTAGCGAAGCTGGCTGATTTTAGCTTTTGTGATTGTGCAAGTGTCTGAACTTCTAATGAATGGCTTCCAGTTACTGTGGATGATGTAGCGCTTGCACTGGCAAGTGTTGTATCAGTTATATTGGCTGTTACGGCGTTAAATTTTGCCGGATCGGATAATGCAGTAAGGCTACTCTGAAAGGAAGATAACGCTCCTTTCAGAGTGCCAAAAGCGGTTAATCGAGTTTGCTGCTTGGCTTCTTTAGCATCAAGATCCGTCAGTGGCTGGCTTTCTACCTTCATTAGCTGACTGACAATGCTGTTAACATCCAAACCTGATCCAATTCCTGGTGACGCAAGCATTTTTATTCTATCCGTATAATAATTTTGATCATGCTTTACCGTTAAATAGCAGTCCTTGTACCTTATCCAGTGTACGTGCTATTTCAACAGCTTCTTTTGACGGCATTTGACGAATGACTTCGTTGGTACGAGCATCCATTACTTTGACGATTGTTTTTCCAGTATCTTCATCGATTGAAAATTGCAAATTGTGTGCCAGATTATCGACAGCACCTTGAATCTTTTGAACAGCCTGCTTAACTTGTTCCGCAGATTCAAGATTATTGTTTGGTTTGGGTTCTGTGGGTGGAACCGGTGATGAAATTATGTCCTCATTAGAACTCGATGATGATACTTTCCGGGGTGTTGAAAATATTGCCGAGGATGATGGTGGTGCGGCGGTCGCACTTGATTGATTAATAGTCATAGTCATTTTGTAGCTCCTTAAAGTCGAAGGAAACGCAGATATACCTGCTAAATCCGCGTTTCCAACAGCTTTATCTAATACAAATTATCATCGATTAAGATCTGTTTAACGTAATAGTGATAAAACGTTATTAGGTAGTGAATTTGCTTGCGCAAGAATTGCAGTGCCAGCTTGTTGCAGAATTTGTCCGCGAGTTAGGTTAGCGGTTTCAGCGGCAAAGTCGGCATCTTGAATCCGGCTGCGAGAAGCGGACAGATTTTCGGAAGTGCTTTGCAGATTGGCAATGGTCGAGCTGAAGCGGTTTTGAATCGCACCCAAGTCACCGCGTGAACTGTTGATTTGAGCCAAAGCAGCATCCAGAGTTTTCAGTGCAGCTTGTGAATTTTTTGCTGATAATAGATCCAGCGTTGCTACTGAATTGAAAGAGCTGACTGAAGTTCCAAATACATCGGCATTTGCATTGAGCGCGGTGATCTGACCGGCGGAGCTGGCAAGTTCAACCGTACCAGTTATGGTTGTTGAATCCGTTGCAGAGCCACCGGTTAATGTTGCGGTAGTTGTTCCTGCTACGATATCAGCCGTTTTTGTAGCGCCTGAGTTGTCAAAATCTACAACTGTAATGTCTCTACCGTCGGAAGTTGATAAAGTAATCACGGATTTATCGCCTGGGGTTGCAAATGAGGCGGTAACGCCAGTGGTCGATTGCAAACCATTGATTGAAGCGGCTAGGCTACTTAAATCCGACTTGTCGGTAACAATGGCGGATACCGAGCTGCCATTTAATGTCATGGATACTGTGCCGGCACTTGCAAGATTGCCTAAGGTAGCACTATTGGTGGCTGTTGCCGTAATGCCAATGTTGGAGGCTGCGGTATTAATGGCTGCGGCAATGGTTTTTGCATCAGCACCAATTGCATATGAAATTGCAGTTGCTGTGCCCTTGTTGGTAGTCAGTGCCAGATCAGTTTCGGCAGCGACGCCGTTGGCAGCTAAGGCAGCATCGGCTGTAGTTGCTGTACCCATGGCAGTTCCGGTCGTGTTCAGAATATGACTACCCAAGGCGGTAGCGCGTGAGTCGCCAATCGAGGCAATGTTAATGGTTTGATTGGCATTGGCGCCAACCTGAAAGCTTTGGTTGAGGAAAGAGCCATCCAATAAGTTTAAGCCGTTGAATTGGGTTTGGCTGGCAACGCGTGTCACCTCTGCGCTGAGCTGCGAAACTTCAGCCTGAAGTGAAGCGCGATCACTGGCGCTATTGGTTGCATTGGCGGATTGAACTGCCAGTTCACGAATCCGTTGCAAGTTGTTACCAATTTCACCTAATGCGCCTTCAGCGGTTTGCGAGAGAGAAATGCCATCGTTCGCATTACGTACAGCTTGGTTCAAGCCGCGAATCTGTGAGGTCATTCTTTCTGAAATCGCCAGACCTGCGGCGTCATCTTTAGCACTATTAATGCGTAAGCCAGACGATAAGCGTGTCAAAGCCGTATTCAGTGAGGATTGTGAATTATTTAAGTTACGTTGCGCATTTAGTGAGGCAATGTTTGAGTTAATAGTTGCTGTCATTTGGGTTCTCCTTTTTGATAACCGTTGGTTTTGGCATAATTGCCATTTACGACGTTGGTTGCCCTGCAATCCAAGAGGGTGTGTAACCACCGTTGATTGCAGTTATCGGAAATCGTTCTGAAAAGTTTAGGATTTTGCTTTCATGATTTTTGTCTAATTATTAAATTAATATGAGCTATTCATATTAGAAAATGATTTTCTCTTGTGAAATTATCTTGTAAAATTAAGAATATATTCAGTCTGTTAATTTGATGAGTTAAGAGAAAGGTATGTTGTATTGACTTCAAATGGCGGTGTGCTGAAATGACTAATGAAGAAAAGCTGAATTTATTGATGGTCGAAGATTCCCACGAGATTATCGGCCGGGTACTGCAAATACTTTTGCAAGGCGGTTTTGATGTTGATTGTCTATGTGTTAGTACCGCAGCAGCTTTGGATGAAGCCTTGAAAAGCCGGGAGTGGCAAATAGTGTTATCCGACTATCATTCGCTCGAATTGGATGCCGAGGAAGTTATACAAATCATTAGAGGAAGAAATCTCAATATACCGCTAATCATCATATCCGGTGAAGTTGATGAAGAAGCAGCCGAGCATATTATGGCTTTAGGTGCTTACGATTTCATGATGAAATCAAACCTTGCCCGATTGGTTCCGGCAATCCGGCGCAGCTTGCATGAAGTGAAAAATTTCCAGCGCTTCATTAACACACAAACTGCGTTGCAAAAGAGCGAAGCGCTTTTTCAAGCGATTGCCTCTAACCTTCCAGGCGTGGTTTTTCAATTTTTATTATCGGGTAATAACCAAGCGAGTTTTCCTTATGTGAGTGATGCCAGTGAAACATTATTGGGGCTATCTCCTCAGATGCTCATGGAAAAACCCGAGCTATTTCCTGCATTAATATTACCGGAAGACAAAAAATCTTATCATCAGCTGATGATGACCTCCGCCGAGCAGCTTTCGACTTGGAATTGGGAGGGTTGTATTCAAGTAAAGGGGGATAGCGATATCAAATGGATCAGCCTGCGGGCAACGCCGAGGAGAATGGCGAATGGTGCGACTCTTTGGGATGGGATTATGATCAATATTACGCGCAATAAACTGACAGAGAGAGAGATCGTGCGCTCCCGCGAGCAGCTTGCGGAGTTGTCATCTTATTTGCAGAGAGTAAAGGAGCAGGAACGGGCTCGAATTGCGCGCGAAATTCACGATGATATCGGTGGAACGTTAACTGCTATCAAATGTGAGTTGTATCCTTGTATGGATACAACAGCAAGAAAATCGGAGTTCTATCAACAGAAAGCAAAGTCGATCGAGTCGCTTGTGGATCGTGTGATTGATAGTACACGGCGGATTTCACTTGATTTGCGGCCAGGAATTCTGGATTGCGGCATTGTGGCGGCAGTACAATGGCAAGCCAA
>CAYQZF010000078.1:0-10824 GCA_964421895.1 uncultured Nitrosomonas sp.
GGCCTGCCGCCGCCTGGTCTTGCAAATACTGATCCAAGCTTTCGTTATTGGGGGTTGGAAATAGCGGTAGACGGTTAATGCCTAATTCCAATACCAGATTGCAACGCTTGGCGATTTCCACGGTGTTGGCCAGCGCGCTCGGGATGTCGGCGAACAGTTGCGCCATTTCTTCCTGAGTTTTGAAATATTGCTGTTTCGTGAAATTTTTCGGACGGCGTTTATCATCCAAGGTATAACCTTCGGCAATGCACACCCGTGCTTCGTGCGCGCGATGATCCTCGGCATTGAGAAATTGCACGGCATGCGTGGCAACAACCGGCAAATTGAGTTTCCGCGCCAGCATCAGTGATTGCTGTACCAGCATGGCTTCGTTGGTGTGGCCATCGCGCTGAAGTTCGAGATAGAAACGATCGGGAAACAAATCGGCCCATTTGCGGGTTTGGATTTCGGCTTGTTGCGGATTATGTTGCAAAATGGCCAGTCCGATGTCACCAAAGCGCCCGCCCGACAATGCAATCAATCCTTGCGTGCCCGACTCATTGGGATGCAGCCACGATTCCCGGATTTCAGCCCGGCCGTGATATTGGTTTTCACGGTAGGCGCGCGACAACAAGCGTGATAGCAGCAAATAACCGCCATGCGATTGGCACAATAATAATAGCCGGGTCGGTTTGTTGCGGTCGGATTCATTGGTGATCCAAACATCGCAGCCGAGAATCGGCTTGATGCCGTTTTTGTAGGCGCTTTGATAGAATTTGACCAAACCGAACAGATTGGCAAGATCGGTCAGCGCCAATGCCGGCATTTGATCCGACACCGCTTTCGCGATGGCATCGGGAATGCGGATCGTGCCGTCCAGAATGGAAAACTCGCTATGTAACCGCAAGTGAATAAAAGCAGGGTGAGCGGGCATGATGGTACAATCCGGGTCTGCGGTAACTTTGTCGTGTAAACAATCGAGCATTATTTTACCTTATGTTGAAATCACCAGAACTTTTACTTCCAGCCGGTTCCTTGGACAAAATGCGCATCGCCTATGCGTTCGGCGCCGATGCGGTGTACGCCGGACAGCCGCGTTATTCGCTGCGGGCGCGTAACAATGAATTTGCCTTGGAGCAAATTAAAACCGGTATTGCCGAAGCGCACGCCCTGGGCAAGAAATTTTTAGTGGCCAGTAACGCCATGCCGCACAACGCCAAGATTAAAACGTATTTGGACGATATGGCGCCGATTATTGCGATGAAACCGGATGCGCTGATCATGGCCGATCCGGGGCTGATCATGATGGTGCGGGAAAAGTGGCCGGAAGTGCCGATTCACTTGTCGGTTCAGGCGAATACCGTCAATTACATGGGTGTCAAGTTCTGGCAGAAAATCGGCCTGACGCGGGTGATTTTGTCGCGTGAACTGTCGCTGGATGAAGTGACGCAGATCCGCGATCTGTGCCCGGATATGGAACTGGAAGTTTTCGTACACGGTGCGCTGTGCATTGCGTATTCCGGGCGTTGCTTGCTGTCGGGTTATTTCAACCATCGCGATCCGAATCAGGGCACGTGCACCAATTCCTGCCGCTGGGATTACAAAGTGAAATCCGCCGAAGAAAATCCGAGCGGTGATATTCAGGAAACTGGCAAGATCGATTTTGATTTCGGCCAAGCGCTGCAACAATCCGAACAATCGAGCATGGCGGGCGGATGCGGTTCGATTCCGCGTCATCCGGCTGCCGATCAGGTTTATTTGATCGAGGAAAAAGAGCGCCCCGGTCAGTTGATGCCGATCATGGAAGACGAACACGGCACGTACATCATGAACTCCAAGGATTTGCGCGCGGTCGAGCATGTCGAACGGCTGGTCAAAATCGGTGTGGATTCACTGAAAATCGAGGGCCGCACCAAATCGCTATATTATGTGGCGCGTACGGCGCAGGTTTACCGCAAGGCGATCGACGACGCCGTGGCGGATAAACCGTTCGATCTGGCGCTGCTGGGTGAATTGGAAGGTCTCGCCAATCGCGGTTACACCAGTGGTTTTTACCAGCGCCACAGCACCCATGAAACACAAAATTATTTGCGCGGACATTCGGAATCGAATCGCAGCCAATACGTCGGCGATGTGACCGGGTTTGATGAAGCCAACGGTATGGCGGAGATTCTGGTGAAGAACCGCTTTCAGGTTGGCGACCGGCTCGAAATTATCCATCCTTCCGGCAATCAGATTGTCGAATTGGCGCAGATGCTGAACACTAAAGGGGAACAAGTGCAGATCGCTCCCGGCAGCGGACATCGCGTCAAAATACCGCTAGCCCGAAACATGAAGCATGCTTTCGTCGCACGCTTTTTCTGAAGTATTTTGCTGGCACTGATGGTAAAAAAAACTGAGGATTCTTTGCGGCAGCCAGTCCAATTTTCCTGGGAAAGGACCGCGCATGAATCCGGCATGTCCCCCTTCTTCGGGAAATTCCAGCGTCACATCAGTTGAGACTTCAGCTCGTGACGGCAGCACCGACGCGGGCATGAACGGATCGTTGCGCGCATTGATCACCAGTGTCGGAACCCGGATATGCGGTAACCATTGCTTGCTGCTCGATTGCCGCCAGTAATCGTCGGTGTCGCGGAATCCATGCAAGGGAGCCGTGACGATATTGTCAAAATCATAAATTGAAGCGCATTTCTTCAGTGCTTGAGCATCGAATAAACCGGGAAACTGCCGGAGCTTGTCGAACGATTTTTCTTTCAGCGTATCCAGGAAATGACGCGTATACACTTGATTGAATCCTTTGTCCAAAGCCGATCCGGCGGCCGCCAGATCCAGCGGCACGGATACCGCTGCTGCTCCGGCGATGAATTCCTTGGCGCATTCACCTCGTTCGCCCAGCCATTTCAATAGCGCATTACCACCCAGTGATACTCCAATAACATACACCGGTTGCGCCGATTCCGTTGTTCTGGTCTGACCGGTAATACGCTGCAGCATCCAATCAATTTCGGTGGAATCCCCGGCATGATAGGCGCGCGATAGGCGGTTCGGTTCGCCCGAACAACCGCGGAAATGAATGACCGCACTATGCCAGCGATAATGCCGCAGGCTGTTGATCATGCTGAGAATATAGTGGCTTGACGAGCCGCCTTCCAGGCCGTGAAAAAAAACGACTAGTGGTGATTTTTCGAAGCCGTCACTCCAGTCGACATCGATAAAATCCCCATCGTCGAGTTCCCAGCGTTCGCGCCTGTAGGTAAACAGTTGCGCCGGTTTTTTAAAATAGGGGTAAAGCGTTTGTAGATTGCCGCCAGGCAACCAGGATGGTGCGGTGTAATTGCCGGTGTACTTGGGAATTGCATTTTCATGCAGAGGAATTATTTTTCGTTGCGGCATTCGGATGATTTGTCGATGTTGAATTCCGCTCAATATACCGGACTTGCGCCGATTCTAAAACAACAATGGCCGGCTGTTACGCCGGCCATTGTTGTCGAGGCCCCGAATAAATCAGAGAATGATCATGATTCTCTTTTAAAACTCACTCCATTGATCATCGCCGCCACCGGCTGCAATTTTTTTTCTTTGTGGTAATTTAGCGCTGCCGTTATGAACGATCTTAGTTTCATTCCGTTCAGTGAATGTCGCATTTTTCTTGTTAGTGAGGCGAACTGCGGGCCCTGTTTTTTTTGTATCGCTACGCGACAGATTGAATATGGAAATGGCGCCGACCAATTCATTTGCCTGCTGTTCCAGCGAAGCGGCAGCCGCAGCGGCTTGTTCGACCAGAGCAGCGTTTTGTTGCGTGACATCATCCATTTGTGTCACGGCTTGATTGACCTGCTCAATGCCGGTACTTTGTTCTTTGGATGCGGAAGTAATGTCCGACATGATTTCGGTTAGATTTTTTATCGCCACCACAATCTCGTCCATTGTTTTGCCTGTTTTATCGACTAATAAGGTGCCTTCTTCAACTTGTTTTACCGAGTCGTCGATCAGTGTTTTAATTTCTTTTGCGGCTGTCGCACTTCTTTGCGCCAGGTTACGGACTTCTGTCGCCACCACGGCAAAACCGCGGCCCTGCTCACCGGCTCGTGCCGCCTCTACCGCTGCGTTGAGCGCCAGGATATTGGTTTGAAAAGCAATGCCATCGATGACGTTGATGATGTTCGCTATTTTGTGTGAACTTTCGTTAATCGATGACATTTTGATAACGACTTCGTGCATCATTTCGCCGCCTTTGGCGGTAATACTGCTGGCTGTTATTGCGATCTGGTTAGCGCTGATGGAATTGTCCGTGTTTTGGCCCACGGCTGCAGTAAGTTCTTCCATGCTGGATGAAGTTTCTTCCAGCGAAGAAGCTTGTTCTTCCGTGCGCTGCGAGAGATCCAAATTACCTTCGGCGATTTCCCCGGCAGCCATTCGTACTGATGCAGCATTTTTCTGAATATCCAACACTGTGGCCCGCAGGTTAACGCCCATCTGACTCAATGCTTTCAGCAGTTCGCCAAATTCATCGCCGCGATTGATGGAAAACTTGCGCGTTAAGTCGCCAGCAGCCAAAGTATTCGCGATGTCTGTGGCTTGCTTTAGCGGCGATAGTGTATTCTTAACCAAGTCATAAGCCATATAGGCTATCAATGCGAGACCGGCTGCCGTTACTGTAGCGATCATGTTGCCTAGCGATGCGGATGCCTCAGTTTGTGATAAACCCCACCAGCCGATACCACCTGTGATCAATAGAAATAAAGCAGGGGCCGCCATCGCCAGTACAATGCGTTTTTTCGTAGTCATTTTGAAGAAAGCTTGCAGTTTTCCGGTGAAACCGGTGCGTACGATTTGACCTTTCTCGATTTTCAGGTTTTTTTCCTTACCTTCCAGAATTCGTTGATAGATCGGTGCTGCCCGCTCGATTTCCGTGCGCGAGGCTTTGGTTCGAACCGATAAGTAACCGGTTACTTTACCGTTTTCTATTAGAGGTGTTGCATTGGCATTGATCCAGTAAAAGTCGCCATTCTTACGGCGGTTTTTAACCAGTCCGGTCCACGGCAATCCTTGTTTGAGTGTTATCCATAGATCTTCAAATGCTTCCGGAGGTACATCCGGGTGACGCACAATGTTATGCGCTTTGCCGAGTAATTCTTCTTCTGAGAAGCCGCTTACTTCGACAAATGTGGAGTTAATGTAGGTTATTCTGCCTTTGGTATCGGTCGTTGATACAATGAGCGTATCGTCATCAATGGGATATTCGATATTCGTAACCGGAAGATTAAGTCTCATGATTTCCCCTTTTGGGAATTGTTTGTGTGAGATGAGATTTACGGTATATGAATTAATATACTTTGTCGGTGGTTTCTTTTTTTGGGGGGAAAACACGATGCACTCTAAGTAAGAATTATCCTATTTATTTTCGGGGCTATTGAAGATTTGTGCTAAGGGTTACCCGGTGCGGATTCCAACTGAAGAATTTCTATAAGTCTGGAGTAAGTTGACAAGCTGTCTTGTAATCCACAATTCGCATAGCGATTAATTCAATTAGCATGTAACTGCGAAATTGTGACTCTATCGGTGAGTAACAAAACAAAACTTGGGTGAAATGAAATTTCGTTTCATGTGATTTTCGTGATGGCAGCTGATGAATATTTTCTAAATTTAATGAGAAAGATTAATTGATTAACTCAATGAATAGAAATTGCAATCAGAATATTCCTATAGTTTTTAATCCGCTAGGAAGTTACCATTGATAATAATTGATTATTAATGCGAATACGCCCTGATAAATCATCCGGTGATAAGAGGACTCATTAAAGATAGCAATGAGGATAAATGATACTTAGATATGTGTACGGATTGAGAGTGAATGAATGCACAAAAAGAGCCCTGCTGGATTGAAAAATTTCACCCTGATGCGCAATGGGATGTAACCATCGATCAAGAAAAGAATTCCAAAGAAGGATCAAACGCACTTATAAAGACGGATGGAACTCAGTTTGCTTCCAGTGTCTTACACAATGGGAATAGTTATCTAGATCAGGTTGAAATTGAAACGCATGCACAGCAAGTCAAACTGTCATGTTTATATGCGATTTCCCGTGTCATGCTGACAGCTCGCACAGTCGAAGATTTGTGCCAGCCGCTGATTGAGCATATGAGATTTGCATGGCTGCCGTGTGACCAGTTTTTTCCGTTTGTAGAAATTGACGGTAAGTGTTTTGCAGCGAGCAAATCTGCACACCTTTTTGCCTATCAATATTCGGTGCCGGTGGTGATTGATGGTGTCACAGCGGGTCAAGTGGGTGTTTTTTCGGACGATATCGATGTCGCCAGTTGGCCGGAAAATGAAGATAGTGTTTTTTTAAAAAACATTGCACGTGATCTCGCAATATGGCAGCAACAAAACCAACTGACTGCTGCGCAGAATTTATTGATAAATGATGTGCGCATGATTGAAAACGCGTTCAATGCGCATGCCATCGTCGCAATAACCGAGAAATCCGGAAAAATACGCTACGTCAATGGAAAGTTTTGTTCTGCTTCAAAGTATTCGGCTAAAGAATTAATCGGGCAAGATCATCGCATTGTTAATTCCAGTTACCATCCTAAAGAATTCATGGCAGATCTGTGGGCTACCATTACGGAAGGCAAAATATGGCGTGGAGAAATCAAGAATCGTGCAAAGGATGGCACCTATTATTGGGTTGATACGACGATAGTGCCGTTCCTGGATGATAAAGGTGTTCCATATCAATATGTGGGAATACGCACCGAAGTAACGAATTACAAGCAACTGGAACAAAAAATGGAAGAGCAGGTAACGGAATTGGCCCGTTCAAATGATGAACTAGAACAATTTGCTTACGTCGTTACGCACGATTTGCAGGAGCCGCTTCGTGCCATCAATAGCTTCGTTCAATTACTTAAAAAATACTGTGATCATCAATTAGATGAGCGGGCTAGGGATTTGATTTCACATGCTGTGGCCGGTACTAGTCGCATGCAAATGCTGATTGATGATTTGTTAACATATGCTCAGGTTAATGCCAGTCAATCGCTGGTGGAAATTGATTGCGAACAGTTATTAAAAAACGTATTGGCGGATTTATCCGTCATCATTGAAGAGTGTAACGTAATCGTGACCTACGATAAGCTTCCGGTGGTCAAGGGGATCCGCTTCCAGTTTGTTCAGTTATTTACCAATCTGATTAATAACGGACTCAAATTCCGTAGAAGTCAACCGCCACAAATACATATCGGGGTTGAAGAAAACGAGCGTGAATGGATTTTTTCCTTTACCGATAATGGAATTGGTATTGAAGAGCAGTATCTCGAGCGTATTTTCCGGGTATTTCAGCGCCTGCACAGCCGGCGGGAATATGCCGGTACCGGCATTGGCTTAGCCATCTGCAAGAAAGTTGTAGAACATCACGGCGGAAAGATTTGGGTCAAATCGACACCTAATGTAGGTTCTTCATTTTATTTTACAATTCCAAAGAACTGATTGATTATCACGATGTTTCACAAGAATAATACCCGCCCCAGAGTCATTCTGATGATCGATGATAATCCGACTGATGTTTTGTTGATCAAAGAAGCATTCGCACTCTGCGAGGCAAGCAGTGAAGTGCATGTAGTCGAAGATGGCGTTTATGCGCTGGAATTTTTGCAACGGCAGGGCGAGTACTCGAACGTGCCGCGTCCTGACATTATCTTGCTGGATCTCAATATGCCGAGAAAAAGCGGATTGGAAGTTTTGGCGGAACTGAAATCGAATCCTGAATTGAAAGCCATTCCCGTTATTATTTATACCTCTTCCGTCACGCAAGAAGATGTCAAAGCGGCATACAATAATTACGCCAATAGCTATATCAAGAAATCGGTCGATTTTGACGACTGTATTCGAACTGCAAAATCGATTAGGGATTTTTGGTTTACCGCTTCCATTCTATCCGAGTCTTGATTGAATCATGACTTCACCCAAAATTCATATTTTATTGATTGAGGATAACGAAACGGATGCCTTGCTGGTGCAAAACGATTTGCAGCAAGCAATGGGTGACCAGATTACCTTGGTTCATACCGAGCGGTTAAGTTCCGCGCTTGAACTAATCCGCCAGCACTCGTTTGATTTGATTTTGTCGGATCTCACTTTACCGGATAGCGATGGCGTTACGACGATCAATCAATTGCGCGGACACGCGGCGAGCATACCGATTGCAGTCTTATCTTTCCGGAATGATGAAAAGCTCGCGATCAAAGCGATCAAAGCGGGCGCTCAGGATTATCTAGTCAAGGGAAGTCTGACTGAAGGCGTTTTGGCGCGCGTCATCCGCTATTCGATAGAACGTAAGCGCATTGAAGAGAGCAGCAGAAAAGCGCAGAGGCGGTTCCAAACCGTTTTTGAGAAAGCACCGCTTGGGATTGCCCTGATCAATTTGCAGACAGGGAAGTACTACGATGTGAACCCCATGTACGCCTGCATCGCGGGTAGAAGTGTGGACCAACTGCTGAGCATCCGTCAAATGGATATTATTCATCCTGATGATATCTTATCTTATCAACAGGATATTGAACTTTTCATCCGTCATCAGCCGCACGACAGTAAAATAGTAAAAAGGGTATTGCGTCCGGATATGTCTATTATTTGGATTGAGATGTCGCTAGCGCCGTTTGAAACTATGAATAATCATGAAGTCTGTTACTTGTGCATGATTGAAGACATCACGGAACGCCAGCGGATGATTGAGAACTTGCGCCATCTGACAACGCATCTGCAGGATGTCAGAGAGGAAGAAAGAACCCGGATAGGTCGCGAAATCCACGATGTTTTGGGTGGGACTTTGACGGTTCTGAAAATGGATCTGGATTGGTTGTCGAAAAAGATCACGGCAGACCCGATGCATGAACGGATCAAGTCGCTCTATGCCTTAACAGGAGAAGCGATAGAGACCGCGCGCCGGGTATCGGTGAATCTGCGTCCTAATGTGCTGGACAATCTTGGTCTGTATGGTGCGATTGAGTGGCTGGTACGTGAATTTGAGCAGCGCACAAATATTAAATGCTACTTGGAATCGGTCATATCGGCCATATCTTGCAGTAATAAGAACTTCGAAACCAGTATTTTTAGAATTATTCAGGAGATATTTATCAACATCACCCGGCATTCGCGAGCCACGAGAGTGGATATTGAACTCATCGAAGATGATAGCGATATTGTGATTACCATTAAAGACAATGGCGTTGGTATAACCGAATCGCAGATGTTGAATCCCGAGTCATTTGGAATTATTGGTATGAGAGAGAGAACACAACAATTCGGCGGTAAGCTTGAAATATCCGGTAAACCGTTTAAGGGCAGTGTAGTGACACTTAAAATACCGCTGACCATTGCGGTAACAAACATTGGGGAATTAGTTCATGATTAACGTTCTGATTGCGGATGATCACGCTTTATTTCGTGATGGCCTGAAAAGGATATTTAACGAAACGGACGATATCAATGTGGTTGCGGAAGCTGTCGACGGCAAGGATATTCTCAAGAAAGCACGGGAGTCCGATTGGGATATCGCGCTACTGGATATTAACCTGCCCGATATTAACGGCCTGGATATACTGAAAAGAATTTTATCGACCAATGCTTCGTCATGTGTATTGGTCCTCAGCATGTACCCGGAAGAAGAATATGCAATCCGAGCTATCCGTTCCGGCGCTTCTGGTTATTTGACCAAAGACAGTCCGACCGATCAATTGATTACCGTGATTCGCCGCTTAGCTAAAGGTGGAAAATACGTCAATCCGGAATTGGCCGAGAAGCTGTTATTCAATCCGGTCATGGAATCAGATAAATTAACGCATACCACATTTTCTGATCGGGAATTTCATGTTTTTAAACTGATCGTCGCCGGAGAATCGCTGACATCCATCGCCAATAAACTGGCGCTCAGTGTAAAAACGGTCAGCACTTACCGTTCGCGCATTTTGGAAAAAATGAATATGAAAAATAATGCGCAACTGGTTCGTTATGCCATCCAGCACCGGCTGGTCGAATGAAACCCGCTGATCGTTTCAGATTCTGTGCGTGAAGTGATCGAGAACCAGCCGTTTGAGCAGCGCCAGTTTGCCGTGAAAGAAATGTCCTGTGCCGGGTACGACCAAAATCGGTTGCGAGACCGGTTCCGCCCAGCTTAAAACCGCTTCAGGTAATACCACATCGTCTTTATCGCCGTGAATGATCAGAGCGTATTGAGTTGTCTCCGGTACCGGTGGTGCTCGTAAACTAACCACCGATGGCGCGACCAGGAGCAGAAACTCGGGCGCCAGTTTCTCCGCCGCGTGCAATTGAACAGCGCCGCCAAATGAGAATCCCGCCAACAGCAGTGGAATATTCGTAATCTGATAACTGAATTGATTGCGAATGGTTTGCGTCACTGCGATGACATCTTCGATTTCACCGGCACCTTGCCCGAAGCTCCCTTCGCTGCGGCCGACACCACGAAAATTGAATTTTACCGTGATGAATTCAAGCTCCAGCAAAGCAGTGAATAAGGTATGCACGACTTTGTTGTCCATCGTTCCGCCGTGTAACGGGTGTGGATGCGCGATGACAGCGATTCCTTTGGGAGTAGAGCGGGGTTCGCTCAGAACGGTTTCCAGCTTACCCGCCGGGCCGTCGATAAAAAATTTCTGTGTGACTGCGGACAAACTGTAGTTCTCTGAGATACGGTGAAATGGATGCGAATCAAATTTTTAGGCGCTCGACGACATTGCCTTTAATCAGGTGCTCGTCGATGATTTCATCAATGTCGTCTTTATCGATGTAGGTGTACCACGTTTCTTCCGGGTAAATGACGATCA
>CAYQZF010000079.1:0-10637 GCA_964421895.1 uncultured Nitrosomonas sp.
CTGCTGGAAATTCTCGATCCGGAACAAAATTCGACATTTCGCGATAACTACCTCGGCGTGCCGTTTGACTTAAGCCGGGTGATTTTTATCGCCACGGCGAACGTCATCGACAATGTGTCACCGCCAGTGCGTGACCGCATGGAAATCATCGATCTGCCTGGCTATACGCAAGAGGAAAAATTGCAGATTGCGCTGCGCTATCTCGTGCAACGCCAAAGTGAAGCAAACGGCTTGCGGGAAGAACAGTGCGCCCTGACGCCTGCCGCATTGGAAAGCATGGTCGCAAACTATACGCGCGAGGCCGGAGTGCGCCAATTCGAGCGGGAAATCGGCCGAGTCATGCGACATGCGGCGTTACGCGTCGCCGAAGGTCAGCAGCAACAAGTGCGGATTGACGCGAATGATCTGGATGCGATTCTGGGGCCGAAAAAATTCGAGCATGAACTGGCACTGCATACCGATTTACCGGGAGTCGCTACCGGCTTGGCCTGGACACCGGTAGGCGGTGACATTCTATTCATTGAAGCCACGCGCATCCACGGTAGCGGGCGACTGATTCTGACCGGACAACTCGGCGATGTCATGAAGGAAAGTGCGCAAGCGGCGCTTACGCTGGTGAAAGCGCGCGCCAGCGATCTTAATATTACGCCGGCATTGTTCGAGGGTATCGATGTGCATTTGCACGTGCCTGCCGGTGCGATCCCGAAAGATGGGCCGAGCGCCGGTGTGGCGATGTTCATTGCACTCGCTTCGCTGTTCACCAACCGACCGGTGCGTCACGATGTCGCCATGACCGGTGAAATCAGCTTGCGCGGATTGGTGTTGCCGGTCGGCGGTATCAAGGAAAAAATACTGGCGGCGCAGCGTGCTGGAATACAAACCGTGTTGCTGCCCGCACGCAATGAAAAGGATTTGCGCGATGTGCCGGAAGCAGCTCGGATGGCGATGCAGTTTATTTTATTGGAGAACGCGGATGATGCCGTGCAAGCAGCCTTAAGCCAAGGCGGCAGTCATGCTCAGACTCCAGGGTTCAAGCTTGTTTAAACTTGCGCATTGCATGCTATGAACTTTTAGGCATTTTGCTTAGACAAATTTAAGTTAAGCGCTTATTTATTTATCCGGCCTGCCGTTCCACAATGAATAAATAGCAGCCGGAATCAAAAACAACAATAGTCAGAGAGCGGCAATTTGCCGCATTGTAGTTCCCTCCCTTCCAAGTTACAGTAAATAACAGGAAGCAAGCTTAAGCGGATTTGTTATATTCTTGTCACATAAGCTTGCTATCCTGGAACTCTTACCCTACGTGAGGAGTAAATTCAAATGATACAAGCTGAAACTCTCGAAAGTCTTAATGTCAATAACCCTCTTTTCAAGCAAAAAAACAATCATTCCTTTTATGAAGCAGGTCAATTGAGACGCGCAAAAATGCATGCCGCACGTCTTATCGAGGCCGTCGATCACAAGAAAATGCTTACTCCGGCGCTGTACCAGCTGCTTGAGGCAAGTTTTATCCTGGAAACAACCGACACCAAGATTCTGGCTGCACATCTAAAAAAGACACCTGCTGCCATTCGCACCGAATTTCAAAAAATATGCGAAATTCTCGGGCAATCACACAATATTCAAACAGACTCGTTTTTTCTCCATCACGAAAATAAAAGCATTGTCAATATTTAAGTATTTTACTTAGTCAAAAATAAGTCTTTTCTTACTTATTTTTTAAAAAAGTTTCTCTAAGATAGTCAATTGAAAGCGGTTTTCCACCAATCCAATCGCTTGAGTAGAAACATTCTTATATAAAGGAGAACGATCAAATGCCAAGCAAAGTCAGTGAAACTGCACCAAAAAAGCCGCGTGCGAAATTATCCAAAAATGAAGAAAATATACTCGCGCATCACGTCATCACGGCAGCCAAACAACGCGCCGACCGTCAGGAAATGATCGCCACCGCTGCGTATTACCGCGCCGAGAAACGCGGCTTTAACGGTAATGAAGCGGATGTGATCCAAGATTGGCTGGAAGCGGAAATGGAAGTTAACAACGAGTTGAGCACATTTGATAGCAACTGTATCGACTTTCAATTTCTCACCAATAGAACCGAGTAATCGAGTCTTAGTGTTACCTAGTGTTATTCAATAACGACTATCCAGGGAGTTGATATCATGTCAAAAATTGTTCGACGCTCTCCATTATTAGGCGACTTGGCACGCCTCGATCCTTTTATTAACATGGAAGACTGGTTCAAAGGATTTGGATTGCGCCCATATTTCAATGAATTGGAAACCGCACCTTTGATCAAAATCGATTTGAAGGAAAACGATAAAACCTATACCGTTCGCGCAGAGATTCCTGGCGTCAACAAAGAAGATATTAAAGTAGAAGTTGACGGCAACCGGGTTTCTATTAGCGCCGAAACCAAAAAAGAAAAGGAAGAAAAAGAAGGGGATCGTGTAATTTGCCGCGAGTGTTACCAAGGTTCCAGTTATCGCAGTTTTACGCTGAACAGCACAGTTGATGAAGCGAAAACGGAAGCAAAATATAAAGATGGCATACTTGAACTGACACTCCCGAAAGTAAATGGCTTAGCCGCCAAGAAAATAGCCGTCAAATAACCGGCGGCGCGATCTGATCGATTGCAAGACAACCCCCCCCAGTTAGAAGAGAATTATTTAACCGGGGGAAAACAAAAACAAGGCGGCGCTCTACCGCAGCATGCAAATTAGAAACAATCAAAAAAGGAAGAATCCTGCTAATCTTTTTTTACGGAACGTGGTGGCTTACAGTAAAATCTGGCTGGATATTCGACACTGCGCTGTTTATTCCGGATGACATCTCCCCCCTCATTAACACATACCATTACTGATTTATCCAAACTGGGAAAATATTCGTTAGAGCCGGGCTGAGCTGAAGTCGGCGGCACTTTTTCTCTAATTTTGGCGCACAAAGCGAGTTCATTTTGCTTCGGTGGATCATTCTCCATGGCGGGTAATGGACAAAGTTTGCAAGGGTCCCCAGGGCACAAGCATCCTTCACAACCAGCTATAACAGGCAATGCAAAAGCAATCAGTCCTACACTGAAAGCAAAGATAACACTTATTCTCAACAACGATATTAGCGACATTGCAATTCCTTTCATTATAACGATTAACTCAAAAATATTGTATTTCATGCTTGTTTTTTAGCATTACGAAATCCGATAACCACGGGCGATCAGCATCAGCACCCGCTTTTTGCTATACTGATTTTACCTTAACCTAAAATACCGTTAGGCAGAACGAAAAAAATTCTCAACACAAAGGCCACGATAATGAACCTCAAATCAACGCAATCAAATCTCAACTTTCTTTTCATTTCGTTCTTACTGATTATTTTGAGTACGCGATTTGCGTGCGCCGACACCATCGAATTGCTACAGAAGAATGCCAGCGTGGCCTACGAAAAAATGATGGATGCCAAGCAGAATGCCGACACTGCGGCAAAAGACGCAGCTTTCGCCGAGAAAAAGCTGGCATCAGCCAAGCAAAAGATGGTTGAAGCCGAACGCGAAGCAGAAGCGGCGCGAAAAAAATCGGATCAAGCTAAAATTGCCGCGGAGCAGGCAACCAATCGATGGAAGCAAGCTTCGGATACCTTAGCCAATGAGTGGGGAACATCGGAAATCAAGTAACCAGATTCAATATTACTTGAATAAAAAAATCATTTTGACATGCGGAATACCGGCTTCCATAAATTCTTCCCCTAGTACCTTGAAACCGAATTTCTCGTAGAACGGAATCGCACTGGTTTGAGCATTCAGTTGCGCTTTTTGCCGCCGCCGCGTCAGTTCTTGCAGTAATCTGCGGAGCATCGCACTACCGAAACCTTGACCACGCCACTCTTTCAACACCGCCATACGTCCGATATGCCCATCCGGCAGCAATCGTGCAGTCCCTACCGGTTGCCCAACAGTATTGCGCGCCAACAGATGTATACTGACTGCATCAAACTCATCCCACTCCATTGCTTCGGGTACATGCTGCTCATGAATAAATACTGCTGTCCGGATAACGCGCAAAGCGGGCTCTGCTTCTTCCCAGCTGACAACTTGTATCAAATCGTCAAAGTGCATGATGAATTCAAGCCATTACTGTCAGTTTTTGTCAACCAATTCGCCGCATTATTTAAACGGATGTCGTAGCAGAATCGTATCTTCTCTGTCCGGTCCGGTGGAAATCATATCAATCGGTGTTGCACAAACCTCTTCAAGCCGCTTCAGATAGTTTTGCGCTGCTTTGGGCAGTTGAGTGAATTCCTTAATTCCGGCCGTATTTTCCGGCCATCCCGGCATCTCTTCATAGATCGGCTCACAATTGCCCAGATCATCGGCACCGACCGGCAGAATATCGCTTTTGCTGCCATCGCTCAGTCTGTATCCGACACCGAGATTAAGGCTCTCCACGCCGTCCAATACATCCAGTTTGGTAATACACAATCCAGTCACGCCATTGATTTGTATTGACCGCTTCATGGCAACCGCATCAAACCAGCCGCAACGGCGCGGTCTGCCAGTTGTCGAACCAAACTCATGGCCGCGCGTAGCCAGATGTTTGCCGATTTCATCATCCAATTCGGTCGGGAACGGTCCCGACCCGACCCGAGTGGTATACGCTTTGGTAATTCCTAAAACATAGTGCAGCATTTGCGGCCCGACTCCACTGCCGGGTCCAGCGGCGCCAGCTACGCAATTACTGGAGGTTACATAAGGATAGGTACCGTGATCGATATCGAGCAATGCGCCCTGCGCACCTTCAAACAACAAGTTACTACCTTTTTTGTTTGCTTCAAACAACAATCGCGGAACGTCGGCTACCATCGATTTAATTCTTTCAGCTTGCGCCAATGCGTCATCGACGGTTTTCTGGAAATCGATGACCGGTGCATGAAAATAATTCTTCAGCACAAAATTGTGATAATCCAGCACTTCGCCCAATTTAGCCGCAAAACGATCGCGATGAAATAAATCCTGCAATCGTATGGCACGCCGCGCAACTTTGTCTTCGTAAGACGGCCCGATGCCGCGTCCGGTAGTGCCAATCTTTCCAGCACCTCTCGCAGCCTCACGCGCGTTATCCAATGCAGTGTGATAAGGCAGGATCAGCGGACAGGCTTCGCTTATCCGCAACCGGCCACTGACATCGATGTCATTGCGCTCCAACATGTCAATTTCATTGAGCAATGCCTCAGGGGCAATCACCACACCATTACCGATGTAACAAATCACCGTATTGCGCAGAATACCGGAAGGAATCAGGTGCAATACAGTTTTCTTATTGCCGATGACCAGCGTATGACCTGCATTATGCCCGCCTTGAAAGCGAACTACGCCTTGCGCATGATCCGTCAACCAATCGACGATCTTGCCCTTTCCTTCATCGCCCCATTGTGTGCCAATGACGACAACATTCTTAGTCATATCTTTAAACTCTAAAAGTTTCCGTTTCTAAAAAATCAGATTTCTTTGACAATCCACTGCCCATCATGAAACACTAATTGCCGGTCGCAATCCAATGACTTGTTCTTTTGCTCGGGAAACTCCATCACAACGATTTGCCCCGATTCGCGCAGCTGCTCAATTTTACTTTCCAGTGCTTTATCTCTTTTCTCGTAAGGTGCACTAATCCCTTTCGGATAAGATTGAGGTTTTACCAATCTAGACAATTCCCTGAGATCCATACTGAAACCAGTGGCCGGCCGCGCGCGGCCGAATGCTTTACCAATTTCATCATAGCGCCCGCCCAACGCGACAGCATTTGAGCAATCGTTCGCATACGCGGCAAAAACCATTCCGGTATGATAATGATAGCCACGCAGATCAGCCAAATCGAATGCAATTTTATCGATGACCGGCTTTAGTTCCTCTTCAGCACTGCGGAGTTCGTTAAGCGCCGATCTAATTTCAGGATAATCAGGCAATCGGCTGGCGGCATCTAACAATATTTTTTTATCACCATAAAGCTCGGGCAAAAGCAGCAATGCTTCGCGCGTTTGTTGTTGTAATTTCGCACATAGCTCTTTCAGGGTAGATATATCTTTTGCCTGCAAAACTGCATAAAGTTCGGTTTCGAGTTCGTGCGAAATACCCGCACCTTTGATCAATCCGCGAAAAACCGCGACATGACCGAGATCTAAATGAACTTCACTGACCCCAGAAATAGACAAACACTGCAACATAAGCTTTTGAATCTCCAGATCACTCTCCAAGCCAGAATGACCGTAAAGCTCCGCGCCCACTTGCAGAGGTTCTCGCGTTTTAGTTATCCCTGACGGTACAGTGTGCAGCACACTATTGGCATAGCACAAACGCGTGACGCCTTCAAAATTTAATAAATGCGCATCAATTCTCGCCACTTGCGGCGTCATATCAGCACGTAACCCCATCATGCGGCCACTCAACTGATCAATGACTTTGAACATGTGCAAATTCATATCGCTGCCACTGCCGGTCAACAGCGATTCCACATATTCCAATAAAGGTGGCATTACTTGCTGGTAGCCGTATACCCGCAACAAATCCATAGTCTTGCGGCGCATGCCTTCGATATGAATTGCTTCCGCAGGCAACACGTCTTCTACAAACTCCGGAAGCAGCCAATTGTGCATAGTCATGATTGATAAGTCGTCAACAAATATAATAGGAAGCCTCAGCTAACGATAAAAAGCACCAGTAATCCAGCCAACATCGACGTCAAGCCGATAAAGCGTATCTGATTATCATTAATCTCCATTAATCTTCTAAATGCATCGCGCCATGTTTGCGGAGATAAAAAAGGTAACATTCCCTCTAAAATTAACATCAATGCAATGGCACTAAGAAAATTTTCCCACATATAAACAACTCCAGTTAAATCGGGCAAACACCATATTTTCTACAAGCAGTAGAAAAATTAAGAGGTTCTGATGTAATCGTATATTAAGAATAAACGATTCCCAGAACCTCTTCTCATTCACAATAATAAGTGGATCACATAAGCTTACTTACATCATGTAATACTGAGATCGCACCTTATACACCCTGTCGGTTAATTCGTTCCAATTATTTGCTGACTGCGGGATTCTTCAGATACTTGAAGAAATCGGAAGTAGGCTCCAGTACCATCATGTCTCCCTTATTCTTGAATGATTGCTTATAGGCATCGACACTACGCCAGAAAGCATAAAATTCCGCATCTTTTTGAAATGCAGCCGAATAAATCGCCGCAGCTTGGCTATCGCCGTCACCCATTACCTTTTGAGCTTCTCGATATGCTTCAGCGAGTACTACTTCACGTTGCCTATCCGCATCGGCGCGAATTTTTTCCGACTCAGCAGCACCAGTGGAACGCAATTCATTGGCAACTCGCTTACGCTCAGCCTCCATCCGTCTGTAAACCGATTCGCTCACCTCCTGCGGCAGGTCTACACGTTTCAAACGCACATCAACCACTTCCACACCGATGGCACGAGCATCACTATCTGCTTTCTGGCGCATAATCTCCATAATGACATCGCGTTCACCTGAAACTACATCATGCACGGTACGATTACCAAATTCATCGCGCAAGCTCGCATTGATCGTTTGTGCTAAACGTGTCTGTGCCAGCGATTCATCACCGCGCACACTGATGTAATATTGCTTAACATCTACGATACGCCACTTCACAAACAAATCCACCAAAACGTTCTTTTTCTCTGAAGTAATGAATCGTTCAGGTTCTTCAGTATTCATTGTCAAAATACGTTTTTCAAAATAACGTACGTTCTGAGCGATTGGAATTTTGAAATACAAGCCAGGCTCAGTTTTGACATCAATGACTTCACCCAATTGAAATAGAATAGCTTGCTGCCGCTCGTCAACAATATAAATTGCCGAACTTCCCAGGAAAAAAATTGCAATAACAATACCTGAAAATACTGATGTAAAACTTTTCATCTATCTTGCCTCCCGATCGCGACTGCGAAATGATTCCCGTGCCCTTACGCTGGTCTCAGGCGGTGTTTCCTGCATCATGGGTTGCACCGCCACTGGTGAAGCCGCTGGCGATCCGCTCATATTAATCAGTTTATCCAGTGGTAAGTACAGCAAGTTGTTACCGCTCTTTTGATCAACGATGATCTTGCTCGTATTAGAAAGTACTTGCTGCATCATATCCAGATATAAGCGTTCACGTGTAACTTGAGGCGCCTTGCTGTATTCAGCAAAAATTTTCTCAAAACGACTGGCATCACCTTCTGCGCTTGCAATCACGCGCTGTTTATAGCCCTCAGCCTCTTGAGTAAGCCGTGCTGCATTACCCACAGCTCTCGGAATCACATCGTTCGCATATGCCTGACCTTCATTTTTTTGCCGCTCTCTGTCTTGTCCAGCTTTAACAGCGTCATCAAACGCCGATTGAACCTGCTCAGGCGGTTGTGCATTTTGCATCGTTACTCTGCTGATCGAAATACCGATCTGATAGCGATCTAAAATCTTTTGCATCAGTTGTGTTGCATTAGCTGCAACCTGTTCACGGCCTTCGTACAGCACATAATCCATTTTACTTTTACCGATCACCTGCCGGATGGCTGTTTCCGCTGCTTGTAAAACAGCTTCATCAGGGTTTCTGTTTTTAAACAGGAAGTTTTCCGGATTATTCAATATGTATTGCACAGCAAACTGGATATCAATGATATTTTCATCATCAGTTAGCATTAACGATTCCCGCAAAACTTTGCTTCTTACATTGTTGCGGTAACCGATCTCAACCGTGCGCACTTGGCTGACATTCACTAATTCTACTTTCTCGATTGGATAAGGCATGTGCCAGCGCAAACCCGCCGGCGCCGTGTCGACATATTGACCAAACCGCAATACTACACCTCTATGTCCTTCATCCACGATATAAAATCCACTTGCCAACCAAACCACCGCAAGCACGCCAAGAATCATTACAATACTACCGCCACTTTTTGGACTAGGGCTTTTTTCCTGTGAACCATCATCACCTCCACCACCTTTTTTTTGCCCGAAAATATTATTGATTTTCTTATTGACATTACGCAATACATCATCCAGATCTGGTGGACCCGATTCGCCTTTATTTTTTCCCCACTGTGGATCATTTAATCCCATAATAATTCCTGTCTTGTTCGTTCAAAAAATTTCCTATACCGGAGCACAATCACCAACTATTTTCGGAATATCTTTAGACTCTTCGCTCAGTTTCTTCGATTTCGCTACCATTGCTTCTGTCAATGCCTGCCTTACAATCTCTATCCCTTCCCCTGTTCTTGCACTTAAACGAATGAGCGATATTCTATCATACTCATCACGTACGCAACCTTTACTGCCTACCGCTAATTCAACTAGATCAATCTTATTCAAGATTAAAATTTGCGGAATCTCGTCAGCACCAATCTCTTTTAGAATTTTATTTACTTCCTCAATTTGTTCGCCGCGATTAGGGTTACTGGCATCAACAACATGAAGTAATACATCAGCCTGCACAGTTTCTTCCAATGTCGCGCGAAATGCTGCAACCAGCGTATGGGGTAATTCACGAATAAATCCCACTGTATCAGAAATAACTACAGACACACCTTCAGCAAGAAATAATTTACGTGTTGTAGTATCCAGCGTGGCAAACAGTTGATCGGCAGCGTATGATTGCGCGCGCGTCAACTTATTAAACAAGGTTGATTTCCCGGCATTGGTATAACCGACAATCGATACTGACAAAACATTTGTGCGTTGTCTTGAACGTCTCTGGATAGCCCTTTGGCGCTGAAGCGTTGCGAGTCTCTCTTTAAGTAATTTAACCCGCTTCCTGATCAAGCGTCGGTCTGTTTCCAATTGAGTTTCACCCGGACCGCGCAAGCCAATACCGCCCTTTTGCCTCTCAAGATGAGTCCAACCACGCACTAGACGAGTAGCCAGATGCTCAAGCTGAGCGAGTTCGACCTGTAATTTTCCTTCATGACTCTTCGCACGCTGCGCAAAAATATCCAGAATCAAACTGGTGCGATCTATAACATTACAATTCAAATGCAACGATAGGTTACGCTGCTGCGCCGGGGATAAATCATGATTGAATATGATGATTGAAGCTTTATTCTGTAATATCAGTTTCGAAATCTCGTCGACCTTCCCGCTGCCAATGTAAGTAGTAGGGTCCGGCCGAGAACGTTTACCTTCTACAATTGCCACAACTTGAAGTTTTGCACTGAGTGCCAGTTGCTGCAATTCATGCAGACTTTCTGCATATGTACTGTTGCCGAAATCAACGCTAACGAGCACGGCTGCATCAGCAGCACTTGATTTATCCACACCTGATTCAAACATCAGGCATCACGTGTATCCGTCGTTTCGATAGGAATAGTAACGGCTCTTGCGGGTACTACTGTGGAAATTGCATGTTTATAAACCATTTGTGTAACCGAATTTTTCAACAGCACCACATACTGATCAAATGAATCAATTTGTCCTTGCAATTTAATGCCATTTACCAAATAGATCGATACCGGAATATGCTCTTTCCGCAATATATTTAAAAATGGATCCTGCAATAACTGGCCCTTGTTACCCATAGGTAACTCCCTATTCTAATTATTAGTTCTTGGAATAGTGACTCTACTTCATTTTT
>CAYQZF010000080.1:0-10523 GCA_964421895.1 uncultured Nitrosomonas sp.
CCACGCGCCAAACCTTGCTGTTCTCCGCCACACTGGATAACGCCATCGACAAAGTTGCCGCAAAACTGCTGAAAACACCTCAACGCATTCAAGTGGCAACACAAAAAGCCAAGCTCGATAATATCGAGCAACGGCTGCACTACGCCGACGATATGTCGCACAAAAACCGCCTGCTGGATCATGTGTTGCGTGATGAAAAAGTCAAACAAGCGATCGTTTTCACTGCAACCAAACGAGATGCGGATACCTTGGCCGATAACTTGTACGCGCAAGGTTTCTCAGCCGCCGCGCTACACGGCGATATGAATCAGCGTGAACGCACCCGCACATTGAAACGGCTCCGCAGCGGCGGCTTACAAGTACTTGTGGCAACCGATGTCGCTGCGCGCGGTATCGACGTAGCCGATATCACCCACGTGATCAACTTCGATCTCCCCAAATTCGCCGAAGATTATGTGCACCGCATCGGCCGCACCGGCCGCGCGGGAGCAACCGGCATTGCCGTTTCGTTCGCATCCAATAAAGATAGCGCGCATCTGTCGAAAATCGAACGCTATACCGGTCAGCGCATCGCTTCGCACATCATCCCCGGCCTGGAACCGCGCATCAAACCGCGCTTTAACAATAACGGCCCGAAAAACGCGCCGAGCGTGACACAAAAACGCAAGCGCTCGCCCTTCGCAGGTAACGACAACCGCCCTGGCGGCTTCGGCGCAGCCAACGAATCCGGCCGAGCCCGCAGCGGGCAACGCGGCCGCTCGTTCGATCAAGACAACCGCGGCAATTCGTTCCGCAACAATAGCAGCAACAAAGGCGGCTATCAGTTTGCACGCACGAAGTAATCATTTCTGAAATTGCTTTGCTCCAAGGTATGACGGAGCAAAGCAACTCAGAATTTTGATGCTACCAACACCCTTCTCCGCAACACCCGCACAATCCAATAAGCCGCAAACGCCGCAATCAGATGCTTAAGCGTATGGCCGCTGATTAAGCCGTCTGTCCAGATAAAAATTTTCTCGTCAAGCATTTCCGCCGCTTTCGCTGCCGCATACCATGCAATCACCTGGAAAACACCGTTGCCATGCGTGTAACGCGAGGGAAAACGCAAGCTGATCCAAACGATCAGCAGTATCGAATAAAACTGCATGACGATATAAAAGTTCAAGTTACCGCGGCCGTGCAGTTCCGTCCAATACCAATACAGCACACTCAGCACCGCAAAAACAATCAGTAGCGGTAACAACTGTAATCCCACCGTCAGGTTGATGCGCTCGGCAATGAC
This sequence comes from uncultured Nitrosomonas sp., assembly GCA_964421895.1. GTDB lineage: Bacteria > Pseudomonadota > Gammaproteobacteria > Burkholderiales > Nitrosomonadaceae > Nitrosomonas. The sequence continues at coordinate 1,283 of CAYQZF010000080.1, forward strand.
CGCGGACAACAATGCGGCAATGGCGATGACGATGGGCAGGCGATCCCACAGCAAATGACCGATATCCGGAGTCCAGTGGTAGTAGATGGAACCGAATGCCACGGAAACAATGCTCACAAACAGCACCCAGTAAGGCCGGCTTTCTTTTCGATCATGAAATACCGTCTGCGCGGGATTCTCATGAACCCGCCATAAAAACGCCAAACCGGTGCTGCCGCTCAACAAAAAAACCAGGTTGGAAATGACATCGTTGAAGTTGGGAATGCCGAAGAAACTGCGCCCGTCGGCGAAATGATGATACTCAGCGGGTTGCGCAACCGGCGGCAGAATCATTGATGCGATGACCACCAGAACCGATGTTCCTGTCAGCAGCCAAAGATGATGGTTTGTTTTCATCCGTTCGTACTGGAACTCAAATTCGTCGTGAGCATAGCAATCTCAGCCGTGTGTCAGTGCATGCCCGCCACCGCATCTCTGATCCGCGCCACCGGAATGATGTTCATACCGGCAATCGCTTGTTTAGGCTTGTTAGCCACCGGGATAATGGCCTGTTTGAAACCCAGCTTCGCCGCTTCCTTGAGCCGTTCCTGCCCGCGTTGCACCGGGCGGATTTCGCCAGCCAGACCGACTTCACCGATGACGATCATTTTCTCCGCCAGCGGTTTGTTTTTCAGCGACGACACCACCGCCAGCAAAACCGCGAGGTCGGCGCCCGGTTCGGTGATCTTGACGCCGCCGACGGCGTTGACGAATACGTCCTGGTCATAGCAGGGAATACCGGCATGGCGATGCAACACTGCCAGCAGCATTGCCAAGCGATTCTGCTCCAAGCCGACACACAAGCGGCGCGGGCTGGGCGAGCGCGCCTCATCGACCAGAGCCTGAATCTCCACCAGCAGCGGACGCGTGCCTTCTTGCGTCACCATGATGCACGAACCGGGCACTTGCGTGTCGTGATGCGACAGAAATAACGCCGACGGATTTTTGACCTCGCGCAAGCCTTTCTCACCCATCGCGAATACACCCAACTCGTTGACCGCGCCGAAACGGTTCTTGAACGCGCGGATCATACGGAAGCTGGAGTGCATGTCGCCCTCGAAATACAACACGGTATCGACCATGTGCTCAAGCACGCGCGGACCGGCCAAAGCGCCTTCCTTGGTCACATGCCCCACCAGAATGATGCAGACGCCACTCGACTTAGCCAGACGCGTCAGTTGCGCCGCGCATTCGCGCACCTGCGCGACCGATCCCGGCGCGGATTGCAGCGCTTCGGAATAAATAGTTTGAATCGAGTCGATCACCGCGACCGCCGGTTTGCGTTCCGCCAATACCGCCTGGATTTTTTCCAGTTGAATCTCGGCGTACAAATCAACCGCCCGCACATCGAGCGCCAGCCGCTTGGCACGCAATGCCACTTGCTGCGCCGATTCCTCGCCGCTGATGTACAACACGGGGTGTTGCACCGACATGTACGCTAGCGCTTGCAACAGCAAAGTCGACTTACCGATACCCGGATCGCCGCCCAATAGCACCACACCGCCTTGCACGATACCGCCGCCGAGTACACGATCCAATTCCTCGATACCGGTCGGGTAGCGCGGCTCTTCGCGCGCTTCAATGGTACTCAAGTTTTGCACTTGACCGATTTCGGACACCGGACTGAAACGCGACACGGATTTTTCCGCGATGGTTTCGACTAGCGTATTCCACACCTGACAGTGCGGGCACTGGCCTTGCCATTTCAAGGTTTGGCCACCGCACTCGGTACAGGAATAAACCGTTTTCTGCTTGGCCATTTAAAAAAGCCCGCTAATCGTAAACCTCGGCAGCGGTAAATTTTGCTCCGCGCGCGTCCTTTTCGGATAGCACCGGTTCCCCGGTGACCGGCCAGGCGATGCCGAGCGTGGGATCGTTCCACACGATGCAGCGCTCAAATTCGGGCGCCCAGTAATCGGTGGTGTTATACAAGAACTCGGCAGTTTCGGATAACACCACGAAACCGTGCGCAAAACCTGCGGGAATCCACAATTGTTTTTTGTTTTCCGCGCTCAGGATCTCCCCTACCCACTGCCCGAAAGTCGGCGAAGAGCGGCGGATATCGACTGTAACATCGAACACTTCACCTGCCACCACGCGCACCAGTTTCCCCTGTGCATGCTGGATCTGGTAGTGCAAGCCGCGTAGCACATGACGCGCCGAGCGCGAATGATTGCTCTGCACGAAAGTTACTTGCTTGCCGACTGCGGCATCGAATTCGCGCTGATTGAAACTTTCAAAAAAGAAACCGCGTTCGTCGCTAAAAACACACGGCTCCAACAACAAAACGTCGGGGATGGCAAGTGGCGTCGACTTTAGCATGGCGTGTTCATTCGAGTATCCGTCAAAATTCGCATTTCAGCACTTGCAGTAAATACTGGCCGTAGCCATTTTTGGCCAGCGGTAGCGCCAACTGTTCCAGTTGCGTCGCATCGATCCAGCCTTGACGCAATGCAATTTCCTCCGGGCAGGCAATTTTCAGACCTTGCCGACGCTCAATCGTGGCGACGAATTGGCTCGCATCCAACAATGATTCGTGCGTGCCAGTATCCAGCCAGGCATAGCCGCGCCCCATGATTTCCACGCTCAGCGCGTCATGTTCCAGATAAATACGATTTAAATCGGTGATCTCCAGTTCGTTACGCGCCGACGGCTTCAGGCTTTTGGCGTAATCCACTACATGCGCATCGTAAAAATATAAACCGGTCACGGCATAATGCGATTTCGGCTGTTTGGGCTTTTCTTCCAGATTCACGACCTTGCCGCCAGTATCGAATTCAACCACGCCGTAGCGTTCCGGATCGTGCACGTGGTAAGCAAAAACGCTTGCGCCTTGCGTACGTTGCATGGCATTTAGCAGTAAATGGTGAAAATCATGCCCATAAAAAATATTGTCACCCAGAACCAGCGCCGAATTATCGCCGCCAATAAACGATTCGCCGATCAGAAAAGCCTGCGCCAAACCGTCCGGCGACGGTTGCTCGGCATACGAAATGTTCAAGCCCCATTGGCTTCCATCGCGCAACAATTCCTGAAAATTGCCCACATCGCGCGGTGTTGAAATCACCAAAACATCTTGAATCCCGGCCAGCATTAGTGTGCTGAGCGGATAATAAATCATCGGTTTGTCGAATACCGGCAGCAGTTGTTTAGATATTGTTTGCGTCACCGGATAAAGCCGCGTCCCGGAACCACCGGCCAGTACAATACCTTTTCTCCGCAGTAGTGTGGATTGCTTAGGGGAAATTTTGGAATAGGGCATAAATCAATTGCGAAGTAGATGATTGAATCGCTGAATTGCTCTCATCAAGATCAGCGCATAAACGAATGGTGATTGTACACTATCCTCCGCACGTTCCCGACAATTGTACGATGACCGGATGATCCCCGCTGGAAATCGCCGCTGACCGGATCATGCCTCAAGTGATTCCGCAACCGTTCATGTAAAATGACACATTATGATCGACTTGCAACACTATCACCGCTTAATCAGAAAACTGCAACCTAGCTGGGCATTACGCTTACAGGCGTTCTTCGCCATGCTGGTTACAGCAGTCACGTTGGCGTTGCTGCCCACACTCGTCAAAGACATGCTTGACGGCGCATTTATCCTGCGAGATTCATCACTGATACAAACAACCTCGCTGATGCTGATCGGCCTCTTTCTCGTACGCGGAATCGCAAGCTATATCAGTCTCCGCGCTACCGGCAAAGCCAGCGGTCAGCTGGGCGTCGATTTGCGCATGGATTTCTTCAATAAGCTGCTGACGCTGCCTGCCGGCTATTACGCACATTACAATCCTCAGCAGACCGGCATGCTGATAACCCATATCAACACCATCGCACAGACCGCAACCGGCAATATCGCACTATTCGTGCAAGATGGCCTGACGATCATCGCACTCATGCTGTGCACACTGCGCTTTAATCAAGAATTCGCGATTCTGCTTTTGCTGATTACGCCGCTGATCGCCCTCATTCATCGAGCCGGCCCCAGTCATTTCAATAAATCCAGCGCCAAGAGCTTGCAGGTGACTAATGACTTGATCGAACATTTGTCGCAATCCGTGGCGCATTTCAGAAAAATCCGGCTGGATGGCGGGCAATGCCATGAAAGCCAGCGTCTGGGTAAAATTTCCACAACGATTGCGCAAGCAGACGCGCAACAAGCACACACGAAGGCCGTGATAATTCCCTTCGATCAAGTGATAAGCGCATTAATCGTCATCGCCGTAGCCTACACCATGGCGCTGCACGCGATAAACAGCACACTCAGTCTGCCGGAAACTGCTGCATTGATCGCCATTGCACTGCTGCTGATTCGGCCGGTACAGCGCATCGTCAATCTGCCCAAGCAACTTGAACATGATCAAGCAGCGCTGGAAGCTATCTTTGCCTTTCTTGATCAACCCTCCGAACAGGATAGCGGCACCCTCAGCATCGCGCATGGTAACGGCAAACTGGCATTTGAACACGTGCGCTGCGACAATGATGCGCACACCCAAACCATTCTCCATCACCTGCATTTCACCTTGCATCCGGGGGAGGTCGTTGTCTTTACCGGTTATAGCACGGCAGAAAAAAACCTACTAATCGATCTGATACTGCGTTTGCGGCAACCCGCTGACGGCAGAATTCTGTTCGACGGACATCCGCTGCCGGATATCCGCTTAAGTCACTTACACGCCAATATCGCCTTGGTACCATCCGATGCTTTTTTACTGGACGACAAAATTGCCGGCAATATTGCCTATGGTGCGTTGCACTGCAGCGATGAAGCCAAAATCACCTCGGCAGCGCAAATGTCGCACGCAGCCGGATTTATCCGGTACATGCCGGATGGCTTGCAAACCAACATCGGCCAGGAGGGCACGGCGATCACACCAAAACAATTGCAGCAAATCGCCGTTGCGCGCGCATTTATGAAAAATTCACCGCTGCTGATTCTGGATGAGCCGTTTTCCCAGCAAGAACCGGCTGCCGGAAATCTGCTCGCTACATTTGAAGCACTGATGCAGAACCGCACCACGCTGATTTTCAATCCCTCAGTTCCGCAATTGCAAAGAATCGATCGAATCTTTGTGCTGGAAAATGGCTGTATTACCGAAACAACTTTTCCTTAGGAAAACGCTGATTAATTGACTGTACGAGTGAATCGCTTCGTTGCACAGCACGCACTCGTTCGCCGAATTAATCAGAGCTTCCGGAAACTACTGGTATTTGCTCGCACAATCAACACCAACTTTTGGTTGGTGCGAGAACATGTTAATTACTCAGCAGCTTTTGGTATTTCTCTACTATGATATTCTGGCACCCAATTCACCAGTTCATCCCGCACTTGCTGGTCGCTGAGCACCGAAATTTTATTCAACCACGCCGTCAGATCGGATAACCACTGTTCATTCACTTGGCGCGCTTGCGCGATGCGCAATTTTTGATGCGGTGTTGGCAGCGTGTTTTCGTTGGCGGATAGTAGCTCTTCGTGCAGTTTTTCTCCCGGCCGCAATCCGTTGAAGACAATCCGGATATCGTCTTCTCCCAATCCGGACAAGTGAATCAAGTCGTTGGCTAAATCGACGATTCTGACTGGATCACCCATATCCAGCACGAAAATTTCCCCGCCGCCATTGGTGCCGCCCATCAACGCCGCTTGCAAAACCAGTTGCGCCGCTTCAGGTATGGACATGAAATAGCGCGTCATATCCGGATGGGTGATGGTAATCGGACCGCCTTTGGCAATCTGCTCGCGAAACTTCGGAATGACGCTGCCGGTGCTGCCCAGCACGTTGCCGAAACGCACCATCACAAAGCAAGTCGGGTTCGTCCGGCCGGCTTGACCTGCTTGGGTATTGTTAGCCGTAATGGTCTGTTGCAATGCCTGGCACACCATTTCCGCCAAGCGCTTGCTGGCACCCATGACGCTGACCGGATTGACCGCTTTATCGGTCGAGATCAGAACAAATTTTTCCACGGCGAAACTGATCGCGACCTGCGCCAGCACATACGTGCCCAGCACATTATTCAGCAGCGCCTGGCAAGCATTTTCCTCTTCCATCAGCGGCACGTGCTTGTAGGCTGCGGCGTGAAAAACCACCGCTGGGCGGAATTGCGCGAACAGTTGCGTCATGCGCGCGCGATCCTTGATGTCGCCGATCACAAACGACATTTTCATAGCGGGAAAACGCGACAAAAATTCTTCTTGAATGCTGTAAAGCGCAAACTCGTTCAGTTCAAGAAAAACGATACGATCCGGTTTAAATGCGGCCAGCTGGCGGCACAGCTCGGCGCCGATCGAACCGCCTGCCCCCGTCACTAGAATCACTTTCCCCGTTAACAAACCGTGCAGGCCATCGTCGTCCAGAACCACCGGCGCTCTACCAAGCAAATCGTCCAACTGGATTTCGCGGATATTTGTCACCATTGCCTTGCCGCTGATCAAATCCGCATACGACGGCACCGTCATGGCTTTCACACCGATTTCCGAGCACATCTCCAAAGCCTTGCGGTGAATCTGACGAGACACCGACGGCGTGGCGATAATCACATGTTCGACATTCAATTTGTGCACCCAGTGCGGCAACTCGTCGATCCTGCCCAGCACCCGGATTCCCTGCAAGCGTGTGCCCAATTTACGTAAATCGTCATCCAGCATGCCGACCACATGCCATTCACGGCTTCCCGTTAAGGCTTTGACTAAATTCACCGCGGTACTGCCCGCGCCGATGATCAAGACCAATTTGGCTTCATTGCTTTCCAATCCGTACAAACGGCGCTCTTTCCAAGCACGATAAATCAAACGGCTCCCGCCCATGATGAGCATCAACAGCAGCGGCACCAGCACGATCACCGCACCTGGAATTTTAGCCAGTATGCCAAACGACGAGAGAATTAACAGCAACGTGGTAGTGCCGGACAGCACTGCAACAAAAATCCGTTTTAAATCGGGCAGGCTGGCGTAACGCCACAAACCCCGGTAAAGCCCGAACCATAAAAACAGACCACCCTGAACCAATACCGTCCAAGGCAAAATTTCCAGTAGCAATTGCACCGAAGCCGCGGGAATTTCAAAATTGAAACGGAACAGATAGGCTAGCCACCAGGCAACAGCGATCGCGATAAAATCATGCGTAAAAGCGATAAACGTGCGTATTCCGTATTTTTTGAGAAACATCCTATCCCCGGTTGGATTGATTTTTTTGATTCCGGTCGGTAATAAACATCAACATTAAATAAAAACTAGCCCAGACCATTGCGGTCCAGCCTTGTACCAGCAGATCCTGCCTGCCCGCCCATACTGCGCAGCCACCGGCAGCCAGCATCAGCGCATATGCGAACAATGCCGTATTGCGATGCCCCAGGCCGCTTTGCACCATGCGCTGATAATAATGTTCGCGATGCGCTTGCCAGATTTTCTCGCCGCGCAACAAACGTTTAATCAGCGTTACTGTCGCATCTGCGATAAAAGGCGAGAAAATTAGTAATGGCGCCCATAGTGACCATAGCTGGTTAAGCCACCCCAGCACCCCCAACACAGCGGCGAGATATCCGAGCGGAATGGCGCCAGCGTCCCCCATGAAGATACGCGCAGGATGAAAGTTGTGCAACAAGAAAGCCAAAGCCGCAGCGGCTATCGAGAAATTAACCACGGCAAAATCGCTATCACCGGCTAAGTATGCCAGCAAACCATAATATCCAAACCCGATTACCGTCATTCCGCCTGCCAGCCCATCCGAACCATCCATGAAATTATAGAGATTGCACATCCAGATCACTGCCGCCATAGCACCCAGTGCAATTAACCAGCCATAAGCAGTCAGCAAAAAAAACGTGGAAAATGAAGCTGCAACGAGAGTATGTATCAACAACCGGCACCACACCGGCACATGCCGGATATCGTCAAGCAATGATATTACCATCAGCAGACCGATACCGGCCCAGATAATTGGTGGGATCGTGATTGAAAAATACAGCCACGTGACAATCACGCCCAACAATAACCCTAATCCACCGGTACGCGGGACTGGAATGATATGAAGCGAACGCGCGTTGGGACGATCCAGACCCCAATCTGCCTTTCTTTTAATCAACCATAATATGGAGAAGAAGGATAAAACAAACGACAACAGCGGTGCTGTGATAATTGTCACGGGAAAATCCAACACCATATTGACCGGATTGTCCTGAATGAATCAATAAAAAAATAAAACCACTTTCTCATCGCTCAGGATCAGAAAGTGGTATGAGAAAACAATCTCAACTACTCTGCAGTGCCCTTAGAACATAGGGTTAGCCGCATAGCGCTGATGAGCGGCCGCTGCGGCCGCACCGCGTTGCACTTTCAGGCCCATGTCGGACAGAATGGTTTCTAGCGCATTCAAGCAGAAAATCACATTCTCGACGCGGCAGGATGTACCCATCAAACCGAAACGCCATACTTTTCCGGCAAAATCGCCCAATCCCGCACCGATTTCCAGATTATAGTCATCCAGCAGGCGGCGGCGCACTTCTTTTTCATCCACACCGGCCGGCACATACACTGAGTTCAGTTGCGGCAGGCGATGCTCTTCCTTCACCACATAATTCATACCCAAGGTGGCGAAACCGGCTTTCAGCGCTTCGTAGTTGTAGCGATGACGCGCCCAGGAATGCTCCAGTCCTTCTTCATAAATCATCAGCAGCGATTCATGCAATCCATACAATGCGTTGGTCGGCGCGGTATGGTGATAAGTCCGGGTGGACGATCCCCAGTAATTCAACAACAGGCTGATATCCATGAACCAGCTATGTACCTTGCTTTTGCGGTTTTTTACCAACTCGGTCACGCGCTCGGAAAAGCTGACCGGCGACAAACCGGGCGGACAGGATAAACATTTTTGGCTGCCGGAATAGATCGCGTCGATCCCCCACTCATCCACTCTAATCGGCGTTCCACCGAGTGAAGTCACGGTATCAACAATCGTCAGGCAATTATATTTACGCGCGATCTCGCACAATGTTTTGGCATCGGATTGCGCACCGGTTGAAGTTTCGGCATGAACAAATGCAACAATCTTGGCATCCGGATTTTTCTTCAAAGCATCCTCAACTTTCTGCGGATCGACCGGTTCACCCCATTTGTCGTCGACCACCACCGCCACGCCGCCATGACGTTCCACGTTTTCGATCATACGGCCGCCGAATACGCCATTGCGGCACACAATCA
>CAYQZF010000081.1:0-6521 GCA_964421895.1 uncultured Nitrosomonas sp.
CACATATTCTGTAGCGCCCGGCCCCAAAGCCGGGCGAGGATTGAAACTGCGGCAGAATAATGGATTTCAATGATAATATTTACTATCTTCGAAGATTCGCGCCACTATGGATTTATTGACTCAGGGATTACTCGGCGCCACGATGGCGCAGTCGGGTGCTAAACAGCAGGAAACGCGCATGGCCACTGGTATCGGTTTTTTTGCCGGTATTGCCGCGGATGTCGATATTTTGATTCAGTCGGAAAATGATCCGCTACTGAATATCGAATTTCACCGTCACTTCACGCATTCGCTGTTTTTCGTACCGCTTGGTGCTTTGATCGCCGCGCTGCTGCTTTGGCCGTTTATACGTAAGCGTTTACCGTTCGCACGGCTGTATCTGTTTACTTTTCTTGGTTATTGCCTGAGCGGTACACTCGATGCATTCACCAGCTATGGCACGAATCTGCTGTGGCCGGTCAGCGATGAACGCGTCGCATTGAATATCATTTCCGTGCTGGATCCGGCTTTTACCTTGATTTTGCTGATTGCCGGGGCGGTTGCTTTTAAAAAATATAGCCATACCGCGGCGCGTATCGGCTTATTGCTGGCGGCGGTCTATCTGTCGCTCGGCTGGATGCAAATGCAGCGCGCCGAAACTGCCGCGACCGCATTGATTGCCGAACGCGGACATCGCGCCGAACGGTTGCTGGTCAAACCGACACTCGCCAATTTGGTTTTGTGGCGCTCGATCTACGAATTCGACGGCAAATTCTATGTAGACGCAGTCCGCGTCGGCTTATTTTCCGCACCGCGCATCTATCCAGGAGAATCGGTTGAAAAATTCGTATTGGAGTGTGATTTGAACGGATTACCGGCTTCATCCATACTGGCGCAGGATATCGCACGCTTTAGCCACTTCTCGTCCGGATACCTCGCCATCCGTCAGGAACAGCCGAATGTGCTGGTCGACGTGCGCTATTCCAATTTGCCGACAACAACTGCGCCACTGTGGGGTATCGAAATCGATCCAATGCAACCCGATCAGCACGCGCAATACAAGCTCTTTCGCGATTCTTCCAGCGCAACGCGGGAGAAATTTATAAAGCTATTGCTGGGTGAGCATGTGCTGGAATGAGTGTAACAACCAGGCGGTTATTTCAAATTCACAATCCATTTTTTATATAACCGCTCCGCCACCGTATTCAGCGCTGCCACACGTTCTGGCAAATTCTTTTCAATCTCTTCCAGCGATTGCACCGACGGTTCATTGAAGCTGGCGAGTTCTTCGGCGCCGACGCTGCACCAGTCGATGACCAGGCGCTCAGTCATTTCGACGTGGCATTGCATGCCGAGGTGCATGCCCAGTGCAAACGCCTGATTTTCGCAGTACGGACTCGACAGAATGCAGGTACCGCCTTGCGGGATGCTGAAGGCTTCGCCGTGCCAGTGAAACGAATTGAAACCGGTCACATCGCCGAACCATGCTTGCGCTACCGGGTTATTCGGCACGCTGACTTCGCCCCAGCCCATTTCCTTGACCGGATTGGCGCTGACTGCGCCGCCCAAGGCTTTGGCCATGAGCTGCCCGCCCAGGCAGTGTCCCAGCACCGGCACATCGACGGCGACCGCTTGGCGGATCAGCGATAATTCCTGTCCGATCCACGGCAAATTGTCGTTAACGCTCATGGTGCCGCCCATGAACACTAAGCCGCTGAATTCATCGATGCTGGCTGGCAGTTTTTCTCCGGCGTCGATTTTGATCAAGCGCCACGGAATATGATTGTTGTCGAGAAATGTGGCAAAATAGCCGGGCCCTTCGATGGGAATGTGCCTAAAAATTGCAACCGGTTTCATGAAATTTTCCTGCCGTAATTTTGAATAATCTGATGATGAATTTTAGCTTGTTTTGCAGCCTGTTTTCTGCTGAAAATCGGTGCATTTTTCTGTGAACACCGTGATGTACTACAACACCGTCAATCGTAATTTTCCGTTGGTTATTTTTCCGCAACGGATTCCGCCATGCCGGTAAACTCGCATACTTTCGCTGATTTGGTGCGCATCGAGCAGTTGCGCAAGATTGAATCCACCAAAGCCGGGGAGCTTTCGTACGAGAACATCAAGAATATGTCCGATTCCGCGGCCGGTGATTTCAGTTATACGGAATTCGTTCAGCGCTTATCGGCGCGTGCCGGGCATTTGATCCGCGATAATGCGCTGGAAGACGCGTTGCAGCAACCGCACCGGCAATTTGTCCGCGCTCGCCGGATTTGTCTGATCGCGGCGATGGTTCTGGGCGGATTGGCGGCCAGCCAGGCTGTCAGCGAATCGTCGACATTGAATATTTACTGGCTGCTCGCGGTGCTGCTCGGTTTCAATACCTTGTCGCTGCTGCTGTGGCTATCGGGCATTGCGCTGAATTTGCAAAGCTTGAGCAGCGGCATCGTGGCGCAATTGGCCAGCTGGCTGCCATACCGGAACAAACAAGATCCGGAGATTCGGTCGCTGGCTTCGCATGCTTGGTGGGAGAGCTGTTTGACCGGTACTGTCGGTAAATGGCGTATCAGCGTGCTGACGCACCAATTCTGGCTGACTTACTTGAGCGCCGGATTGGTGCTGTTAATTTTGCTGATGCTGGCTAAGCAATATAATTTCATTTGGGGTACGACGCTGCTGCCCGACAGTACTTTGCCGGGATTGACGCAGATGCTAGGAGCGCCACTGGAAGGGCTGGGGTTGAAAATTCCCGACAATCCGCAAACAGTCGCGAGCAGAGTCGGTATCCAGAAGCAGGATGCGGAAACGCGCACCGCGTGGGCCACTTTTCTGATCGGCGCGGTGCTGGTTTATGGTCTCTTACCGCGTTTGCTGGTGCTGGGCTTTTCGTTGTTCATGCAAAAATGGAGCGAGCACCGTTTCAAGCTGGATTTGTATTTGCCCTATTACATTGAACTGCGTCAGCGTTTGATGGCGCGCGAAGTCAAAGCCGAAGTGATTGATGCCGATCCGCACGCCGGTATGAAACCCAAGGAAGTGGAACGTCCGCCGGAAAATGTCGCTATTCCGGCAAACGCACAAGCCCTTGGCATTGAATTGGATGAGGCAACGCACTGGCCAGAGTCTGTGACTTGCCGGTTGAATATCATCGACCAGGAATCGCACGATCAAGCCATGGCGTTGATAAAAAATCTCAACGGCCCGTTATTACTGGGAGTGGCAGCGCATCGCCTGCCCGATCGCGGCGTGCAGCGTTTGATCAAGGAACTGGTCGACGGTTGTCCGGCCAAGCCTTGGTTGATTCTTCTGAGCAAGCCGTCGGCGCCTGTCACTAGCGCGCGTGAATTTGCCTGGTTCCGCCTGGCCGAAGCGTGCAGCATTCCCGCTGAACATGTCATTACACGCTAACCCATGATGACGCAAAATCCTCAGCGCTCGCAATCTACCGCCATGCTGAATATTGCTGTCGTCGGGCATACCAACACCGGCAAAACGTCGCTGATCCGCACCATGCTGCGCAGCACCGAATTCGGTGTCATTGAAGACGCCGCAGGCACGACGCGGCATGTCGAACAAGCGACGATATCCGCCGACAATGAACCGGTTCTGATTTTGTACGATACACCCGGACTGGAAGACTCCAGGGCGTTATCGGCGCACATCAAGAAGTTGAGCGCGAAATCTAAAGCGCTGCCGGCCTTGCAAATTCTGGAACAGTTTGTCGCGCAAACCACTGTCAACGATCCACTGGAGCAGGAAGCCAAGGTGATCCGGCAAGTGATGCGCAGCGCTATTCTGCTGTACATCATCGATGTGCGCGAGCCTTTCCTGGAAAAATACCGCTTGGAACTGGAAATTCTCACACAAGCGGGAAAGCCGGTAATTCCGGTATTCAACTTTATCGCCGGACATGACCATGCACTGGCCAAGTGGCGCGAGCATTTGGCAGCTTTTCACATGCACGCGACACTGGAATTCGACACTGTGGCGTTTTCGTTTGAAGCGGAGAAGCGCTTGTACCAGAAAATGCAGACGTTGGTGGAATCGCATTACGATCGCCTGCAAAAACTGATCGATTACCGCGCCAAATTATGGAACCAGCTTTGTTTATCCGGCGCCAAGCGGGTTGCGGAACTGGTGGTTAACGTGGCTTGCTACCGTGAGAGCAAAGGAGCTGAAAACAATTTGCTCGCGAATTCGTTGCTGGAAGACCGGTTGCATGATTTCGTGCGCAAAGCCGAGCAGAACTGTTTGCACGATTTACTGGTGATTTTCAATTTCTCGGAAAAGGATGTCGCCATCCAGAAAATTCCGGTCAGCAATGGTCATTGGCAACTGGATATTTTTGCACCCGGCATCCTCAAAGCGTACGGACTGGATGTTGGCAGCGCCGCGGCCAAGGGTGCAGCAGCCGGCGCCGGGATTGATCTGGTGGTCGGCGGCATGAGTCTGGGCGCAGCCAGCGCGTTAGGCGCCATCGCCGGTGCCGGGTGGTCGACGTTCAAGCGCTATGGCGACGAGATCAAGGCGACGGTCAAAGGCACCAAATGGCAATGCGCCGACGAAACCACGCTGCAAGTGCTGTATCTGCGCCAGAAACATCTGCTTAAGAAACTGATGCATCGCGGTCATGCCGCGCAGGATACGGTACACGTGGATAAAGCCGATAGCGAAAAATTACCGACCAGCTGGCGCAAACTGATCAGCGCCTTGCGCCAAAACCCGGCTTGGCAGGAACCTTCCGCCGCGCGTAACAGCAATGTGCAATATCAGGAAATCGAAGCGATGCTGGTAGAAGCATTACTGGAAGATTAAGGGAATACTGATTAGGTTCTGTCACCCTGCCATCTCGTCATTTCAGCTATGTAACATTCGCACCGGAAGACAAAATTCAAGGATGGATGCAAGATCCCCACGATGCAACAATTGAGGCACCACTGATGATGAATCAGTCAGAGGCTATCGAATGCGACGAAATATTCCCCGATCATCCGCTATCGTGTGCACGTCATGTCTTTAATCATATTCAAAAGATTTAACTTGCGACTCTCCGAAGTCTTGCCACGGAGTTGTTATTATCAAAGATTATTGATCTGTTAGAAATAAGTTTCAGATAAAACCCAAGCTTTCCATCCGGCCAAACAAAGCAGCGTAAAGAAGGCTGCCACCATATCGTCAAACATGACGCCAAATCCACCAGTCAGATGGCTATCGTAATAGCGGATCGGTTGCGGTTTGACGATGTCGAAGAAGCGGAATAGAACGAATGCCGCGAGCTGCCATGTCCACTCGTCCGGGGTGAAGTACAGCACCAGTAAAAAGGCCACGGTTTCATCCCAGACCATGCCGCCATGATCGGGATCGCCCAGTGCCTTGCCGCATAGGCCACAGGCCCAAATGCCGACGATGAACATGATGTCGATCAGCAAGAGAAAATAAACTGGGTTCAGGTAATAATTGAGCCACCAAAATAACGGAAACGCAACCAATGTCCCCACTGTACCCGGCGCTATCCGGCTGAGCCCTGCTCCGCCGGAAAAGGCAATGAGAGACGCTGCATGACTGTAGACAAAATAAATATCCGGCCGGAATCGTGGGGCGGCAGATTCATCGGGTGAATGATGAGTTTCAGGTGTCGAAGTGGTCATAGCCTTTGATTTCCAATGTCATTGCATGTCCTTGTGCGTCTTTCACGATCAATCCCGCGCCCGGATGAATTTTGCCGATGCGGGTCAGTGGAACGGCTAATTTGGCGGAAAGCGCTTCAATCTCGCGGCGATTGCTTTCCGCTGCCGTGAAGCATAATTCGTAATCGTCACCGCCCGCCAGCAGGCAATCGGTAGCGATCGTTTGCCATGAATATTTTTTTAATACCGCAGAACAGGGTATGTCTGTGATGTTAATACTGGCAGCTTTTTCCGAAGCGGCGAGCACATGCCCCAAGTCCGCGATCAAGCCATCGGATATGTCGATGGCGCTATGCGCCAGGCCAATCAAGCGTTGCCCTAATTCCACCCGGGCTGTTGGTGTTAATAATGCCGGCATGCACTGCGCGATTTCTTCGGGCGCCAGTGTGATCTGCTGTAATTCATGTCTCAATGCCAAAGCAGCATCGCCCAGTTTACCGGAAACCCAGATATCGTCGCCCAGTTGCGCGCCGCTGCGGCGTAAAGCCTGGCCGGCCGCAACTTCGCCGATAATCTGGACGCCGATGTTCAGCGGCCCGGCGGTGGTGTCGCCGCCGATCAATTCGACATGATACCGGTCGGCGAGGTCGAAAAAACCCTTGCTGAATTCCGCCAGCCAGGTTGAATCCGGATTTGCCAATGCTTCCGGCAGCGTTAATGCCAGTAAAGCCCAGTGCGGCCTGGCGCCCATCGCCGCCATGTCGGACAAATTAACTGCCAATGATTTGTAGCCGAGTTTGTAAGGATCGGCATCGGCAAAAAAATGCCGGCCGCTTACCAGTGTGTCGGTTGATATGGCCAGCTCGGTTCCGCTTTTGACCGCTATGAGCGCCGCATCGTCACCGATTCCAAGCCGTG
>CAYQZF010000081.1:6621-10515 GCA_964421895.1 uncultured Nitrosomonas sp.
TCGGTTCCGCTTTTGACCGCTATGAGCGCCGCATCGTCACCGATTCCAAGCCGTGCATCGCTCACGGGCCGCTTGAAATAGTCACGGATAATATCGAATTCCGAGGCCATGCGGCTCTGGTTTTACGGGCGATGTTTTATCGGTCTTGGCATGGTTGCTTCAACGGGGCGGAGCTGAATAGCCAGTTTATCCAGCACCCCGTTGACATACTTGTAACCGTCGCTACCGCCGAAGGTTCTAGCCAGTTCAATCGCTTCGTTAATGATGGCGCGATAAGGGATTTCCGGGTGATGGATCAGCTCAAATGTACCCAATAACAGAATCGCCGATTCGACCGGGCTCAATTCACTTAAGGCGCGATCCAAATGCGGCAGGATGATTTTTTCCAATTCTTCCGCATGCTGCAGCACACCGTGTAGCACATGCACAAAATGCTTACCGTCGACATGTTTGAATTCATCGGATTCGCGTAACTGCTGCTCGATGAAGCTTGCCGTACCACCTGCTACCTGCCACTGGTAAATGCCTTGCAAGGCAAATTCACGTGCTATGCGGCGGCGGCTTTTGTATTTTTCCGGTGGGTTGCCGCTGGATGGATCAATTTCACTCACTGCACTGCTCATAGGTCGATTTCATCAATTTTGATATGCAAATTGGCCATTTCTAGCGCAACCTGCGCGGATTCCATGCCTTTGGTACTCATCCGGGCAATCGCCTGATCTTCGTTATCGGTGGTCAATATGCCGTTGGCGATGGGAATTTCCGCTTCCAGTTGTACCTTGACCAAGCCGCGCGCCGATTCGTTGGCAACTATTTCAAAATGGTAAGTATCACCGCGGATCACAGCGCCTAATGCAATCAGGGCGTCGAATTGATCGGACATGGCCATTCGCTTAAGCGTCAATGGAATTTCCAATGCGCCAGGCACTGTCGCGATCAGGATATTGGAGTCCAACACACCGTTTTTTTTAAGTTCCACCGTGCAGGCGCCGAGCAGACCTTCGCCGATATCGACATTAAAGCGGCTCATAACAATACCGATGCGTAGATCAGATCCATCCAGATTCGGTTCAAATTCAAGTATATCGTCATAGTACGGCATAACTGATCCTGTTTATTTATCAATTGCGCTTATTTCTCAAGCGATCACAGTGCGAATTATAGCTTAGGCGCTTCCGCGTAGCCGGTCACTTCCAAACCGAATCCCGTCACACTGGGCATTTTTCTCGGCGCCGCCATCAAGCGCATTTTGCCGACGTTAAGATCTTTCAGTATTTGCGCGCCAATGCCATGGTCGCGTAAATCCGGTTTGAGTTGGGTGGAAGCATGCGTTTCCTTGGATTGTACCCGTTCGATCAGTTTCGCCGGGCTTTCTTTCCGGTGCAATAGCACGATAACGCCCCGCCCGGCTTCAGCGATCAGTTTCATGGCGTCATGAATACTCCAGGAATGCGTATGATCGTGAATATCGAGCAGATCGACGGCTGACAGCGGTTCATGCACGCGCACCAGTGTTTCCGTTGTCGGATTGATTTTACCTTTGACCAAGGCCAAGTGAGCGGTATTGGCAATTTCGTCGCGATACGCTGTCAGCAGAAATTCGCCATGCACGGTTTGGATAGCGCGCTCCGCCACACGAGTGACCAGGCTTTCGGTTTGGCTGCGGTATTGGATCAAATCCGCGATAGCGCCGATTTTGAGCTGATGCTTTTGCGCGAATGCCATCAGATCCGGCAAGCGCGCCATACTGCCATCTTCTTTCAAAATTTCACAAATCACCGAGGCGGCTGTCAAACCGGCCATCCTGGCCAAGTCACAACCGGCTTCGGTGTGACCGGCGCGCACCAACACGCCGCCTTTTTGCGCCATCAGCGGAAAGATATGGCCCGGTTGCACGATGTCGTGCGGTTCGGCATCGGCTTTGACGGCGACTTGTATCGTCCGCGCGCGATCGGCGGCGGAAATGCCAGTCGTTACACCGCTGGCGGCTTCGATGGAAAGGGTGAAATTGGTACCCAGGGGCGCGCGATTGGCTGATACCATCAAGGGCAAGTCCAGTTGATGACAACGCTCTTCGGTTAGCGTCAAACAAATCAGTCCGCGCCCATGTGTCGCCATGAAGTTGATCGCTTCCGGTGTAACGAAATCGGCGGCTAACACTAGATCGCCTTCGTTTTCGCGATCTTCTTCATCGACCAGGATGACCATTTTGCCTTGTTTGAGGTCGGCGACAATATCCTCGATTGCACTGATAGTCATATTCAATCAATCCTGACTGTCTTCAAGATTCAGTAACCTGGCCACGTAACGTGCCAGCATGTCGGTTTCCAGATTTACCGGCGTTCCCAGTGTCAATGCCTGCAAGTTGGTCACGGCCAGCGTATGCGGAATGAGGTTGATGGCAAATTCGTTATCTTTGATTTTATTGATCGTCAGACTAACGCCATTGACGGTTACGGAACCCTTGTGCGCAAGGAAGCGAGCAACAGACTGGGAAGTCCGGATGACTAGCTCCACGCATTCTCCAATGTGTTCGATCTTTACCACAACCCCGACAGCATCGACGTGACCGCTGACTAGATGTCCACCCAACCTATCCGACAAACGCATGGCCTTTTCCAGATTGACGGACGCGGCTGGCTGATCCAACCCAACGGTGCAATGCAATGTTTCCCCGGAAACATCGACAGAAAACGAATCATGCGTCAATGCGGTTACCGTCAGACACACACCATTCACTGCAATGCTGTCGCCAGGCGTGACATCGCTCAGATCCAGTTGTGGCGCGGAAATGGTCAATGACAAACCGCCTTGACCTTTTTTACAGGGCTGGATACTGGCAATGACACCTACGGCTTCTATGATTCCGGTAAACAATTCAAATTTCCAGGTTGCGTAATCCGATAAAGCGCATAGTTTAGCATTACCCGATGTCAAGAATCTGTCTGGATGACAGCTTGGCGTTGATTGATTACCTGACCTGGTACCCGAAACGGGGCGCGATCAGCGTCACATCGGCGCGTTCCCAGGCTTTTTTAAAACGCGCTTCGATCAAAGCCGCTTGATCATCCTTTTTTTGCGCGCGCATGGCTTGCATTAAGCCGTAAAGCCCCCAGCCATTATTGCGATTGCGGCGCAGATCTTCCCAAAAAACCGTTTCTGCTTCTTCCGCCCGGCCTGATTCCAGCAAGATAGCACCGAGCGATAGCCGCGGCGGTTGATGAAATTCCGCCGGTTCGGTATAGATCAAAGCATCTTCCAGCCGAACCGCTTTTTCAAGATATGCAATGGCCTGATCGAATTGCCCTCGCGCAGCGGCGATTTCGCCCGCAAGTACCTCCGGAGCTATGCGAAGCACTGTACTCGAGGTGTTTTTCGACAATAAAGGGTGGTCTAGCCGTGGATCCGCCATGATTTTGTGCAGCAACATGAGTTCCTGCTCAGCTTGTTGCAACTGTTTCGTGGCCACCAGCGCGAGGCCGCGCACATAATGCCAGCTGCCGGTCAAGAAGGCATTGGTCGATGGCGGCGGGGCGAGATCAAGGATTTCCTGCCAATGCCCGAATCTCGCCAACGTCCAATACGGCGTCACGCGGAAAACTGCCGTCAGTGGAATTGCTTTTAGCACGTCATCATCGATTTTCCGAGCGATTTCTTTTGCCGATTCGATCGCAAGTTTACTTTGCCCATCCGATGTCGCTGCGAACCAGAGAAAATGAATATTGTGCGGGTAGTAAACCATCGGGTATAAGCCGTGGGCATGACCTTGTGCGATGTAAGACTCGTCCGCCGCGATAGCCATTTGATTGCTTTTGATCGAATCGGCATAGCGGCCGACGCGTTGATAAATATGCGACGCCATGTGAATCATATGTCCTGCTTCCGGCATTAATT
>CAYQZF010000082.1:0-10372 GCA_964421895.1 uncultured Nitrosomonas sp.
ATCATGAACGATACCGACGCGGCATCGGCGGCCAAAGTGATCGACGAGATACGCACGGTTTTTTCGCGCTTGCTGCATTTGAGTCACGATAAAGAGTTTTCGGTCAATTTCAGTTGCGGAATTGCTGATCTCGCGCACTTTTCCGATGCGGTGAGTTTAAGTGAAGCGGCCGATAAGGCGCTTTATCAAGCGAAACAACGCGGCCGCAACAAAGTGGTTGTGAATTCCGGAGATTGAACCTGCTTTCCGTCAGCGATCGCCGCTGCGCGTGCGCAATAGGCGCGGCGGATGAACATCCGAATCGAAAGCGAACTGCTGTTTACTGAACGCCACGCGCGCTTGCACATCGGGATCGACAGTTTTGATCGCTTCGATGACCGCAACACGCGGCGCTAAACCGGTGCGATTCGCCACCTGAATGGCAAGCCCCGGCCGGGCGTTGAGTTCGATGATCATCGGCCCCTGATCTCTATCCAATACCAGGTCGGCGCCCAAATACCCCAATCCGGTCATCTCATAACAAGCAGCCGCCAATTGCAACAGTTTGTCCCAGTGTGGCACGATCAATTCGGCAAAAGTCTTGCGCGTATCCGGATGGTGCGCGACGGATTCACCGTACTGCACCGCATGCAGCGCGCGGCCTGTGGCAATGTCGATGCCGACTCCGACCGCCCCCTGATGCAAATTCGCCTTGCCGTCGGAAGCGTGGGTGGTCAGCCGCAGCATCGACATGATGGGATAGCCGCGGAAAACGATGATGCGGATATCGGGAATGCCTTCGTAGCTGAAGTCGGAGAAAACCGGGTCGAGTTGAATTAGCGATTCGATCATCACGGTATCGGGTTTGCCACCCAAACTATGCAGACCGCTCAAAATATTCGATACATGGCGTTCGATATCCGCCAGTTGCATGGCATCGCCGCTGGGCTTGAAGTACAAGTTGTGATCGTGCTCGGTGATCACCAGAATGCCTTTTCCGCCGCTGCCCTTGACCGGTTTGATAACAAACTGATCGTAGGGCCGGAGGATTTCTTTCAGCAGCCGGACATCATGCTGATACTGCACGGTGCCAAGCAATTTAGGCACGGTGATCCCCGCTTTCTGCGCCAGCAGCTTGGTTTTTAACTTGTCGTCGACCAATGGGTATAAATGGCGCGGGTTATAGCGCGAGATCAAACCAAAATTCCTTTGGTTCATGCCGATGATGCCGAAACTCCGCAGCTTCTTAGCGCTTGCCAGCAACATTGCGTCGTTCCAAAGCGTGGAAACGGTACAGCTCAGATAACCGGTAACCGGTGTATTGTCCGAGGATCAGGATCAACGCCAGATTAACCAGCATCAGCTCGGGAAAATTAAACGTCAAATATTCGATCGTGCGGTTGGTCATGAAGATATACGCGATTACCGCCGTCAGCAGGCTACCGCCGCCTTGAATGAACACTTCGCGTGGTCCGTCTTCCTCCCACAGCACCGACATGCGTTCGATGGTCCAGGACAAAATGATCATCGGGAAGAACGTGACCGTCATGGCCTGATCAAGTCCGAGTTTGTTACTGAGGATGCTGATACTCGCCATGATCGCAATCACCACGATAATCACTGCGGAAATGCGCGCAACAAACAATAAATTCAAGCGCGACAAGTAAGACCGGATTAACAATCCCGTGCCCACCACGGTGAGAAAAATGATGATGCCGGTCAGCAACGTGGTTTGTATCAGCGCCATTGCAATCAGGATTGGCATGAACGTGCCGGATGTGCGGAGGCCGACCAGCAAGCGCATGATCACCACGATCAATGCGCCGATCGGCAGCAGCAAAATCATTTTGAACGCGTTCTGCTGCTCGATCGGCAAGCTGTAAATGGAAAAGTCGATCGTGCCCGCTTGCTTGTTCATCCGGTCGTGCACCACCAGATCGCGGGCGGAATAGACATTGCGGATAATGGAAAAGGATATTTGCGAGTTTTTACCGCCCACTACGTCCAGCAAGGATTGGTCGCCACGCTGCCAGATCAGGAGTCTTTTCGGTTTGCCGCTTTTGCCGGTGTTCTGGTTGAACATCAGCCATTCGTTACCGATATACACTTCCACAAAATTGCTGAGCGACTGTCTGCGCCGCCCGTCTTCCAGATACAAACCGCGCACGATGCGCGCACTGATGCCTTCCATCGCCAGCAAGTCGATGATCAAGTGTGTTTTGTAATCTTCGCTGGACTGATCGTTGATCAACAGACTCAGGTTCTGGCTCGGCGCCTTGGAATTTAACGCGGTAATCAGTTCGCGCGTGAGAATTTCGGTGTTGGCGGACCGGCTGCGCACCTGATCCAGCAAGGTGGTCGCCGCAGTTTTAAGTACCTCGTCGAATTCCGGCTTTTCCAGCTCCGGCGGGAGATCTGCAGCCACGGGCGGGTGCGCAAGCCGGTCGATTTCATACATGCTCAGCCGGTAATAAGCCGTTTGCGGACCGGATGCGGTTCTTTTGCTCCATTGCGCGCGCCGTCCGGCGGGGGAAGTCATTTCGCTGAAGCTGTAATCGGAGGAAGCGAAATCTTCTTCCATGAAAACAACCGACGGTGTTTGCGGCGGCAGAGCAAAGGAAACGATGACAGGATCACCGCGTGCGACGAAATCAATACGCGCCTCAATGGTCCACAACGATTTTTTATCATCCGGCGAAAGCGGAAATCCCAGCGCGAAATGTTTATACAGAGTCAAACCGATCCCGAACGCCAGGAGCAGAATAACCACGCTATAGAGTCTCAGTTTGGCAAACATTATTTGACCGCCGCCGGACTATCGCTTTTCTTGCTGACATCGACCACCGCCAGATCCTGCAGCAGGTTGCGTCCGATCAGCACTTGATGTTTGAAGCGGCTGCGGTTTTCCAAGGTGAAGTTGATCTGCTCGTCGATGCCAGCCAGTTGGATGCGCAATTTGACGACCGGCCGGCGCAACGCTTCCCTGCCGCCCAATTCCTTGACGCGCACATGACCGCGCAAGCGCCGCGTCAGTTGGATTTTTTCACCGCTTTGCGGGTGGATCAGGTTGAATTTCACGAACGGTTTGCCGTCCCGTTCAAACTCGACGATATCCAACGCATTCAGCGACGATGTTTGCGCGCCGGTATCGATTCGCGCGCTGAAATCCAAGCCGGGCGGATCGAGATGCACATTCTCGATGGCACCCAATATTGTCTTGGAATCCACTTTCGTTGCCGATTCTTTTGCAGATGCTCCCGCGCCGGCGGTTTCGCAGGCGCAGATATCCACCGCCGGGGTATTGGCATCTTCCGCGCGTGGGGAGCGTTGATCCGGTCGATCTTTTTCCAGCGACTTTTTCAGCTCAACCACCTCGGCAAACAGCGTGACCAGTTCGGATTCGCGCGCATTGATGCGGGCTTCACGCTCCGATAACGTATCCGCTTGCGGATTGCAGGCGGACAGTATGAAACACACGAGCGGCAGGATGGCGTATTTGCCGGTTGTTTCAGAAAAAAATAAAGCGATGTTTTTCATAAGGGTGTCGTTTCGGATATTTTGTCAGCGCGGTGTTGTCTATTTGTTGTTTTTTTTCCGCAAACTGACCGGCTTGCCGTGGAATTTTGCTGTACCCGCTCAATGGGTGATACGGTTGCGCCATCCGGTAATCTATTATGGGTTATTTTAGATGAATCGGCAGCGTTTGATTTTTGTACGTGCACGCATAACGGTGGATTTCCAGGCAATGTGATGTTACCGTGAATTGATAGCTGCCCGCCTTTTCGTTGCGGGTATCGAACTTGAATTCAAACAGCCCGTTCTGATCGCTCGAGTAGGATTGATCGGTTGCGACCGATCCGTCCGGGCGGGTCAGCTTAAAGTTGAGCAACACATCCGGCGCAGGTTGTTCGTTGTAATCCACTCGGCCACGCAACACAACGATTTCGCCGATGACGTACTGCGTTTGCGGATCGATCAGGACCGGTTGCGATATATGCGTGGCGAAGACATGTCCGCTAAATCCGGTTGCGATTATCAGCACCGCCGTCAACAGCAGGCGTATTGTTTTAGTCATCATGATGAATTGTACGAATTGAGGTTATCTTATAGGGTTAGTAGCGGACCCCAGTTCCGGATCCGAATACTATTTCTTGGGTACAAAAAGGTCAGTGATAGTTCCTTCCGCAATTTCAGCGGCAAACAGCACGGTTTCCGAAAGCGTCGGATGCGGATGGATGGTCAGGTTGAGATCCTGCATATTCGCGCCCATCTCCAGCGCCAGAACCGTTTCGGCAATCAATTCACCGGCGTTGATACCGGTCATGCCGGCGCCGAGTATCCGGCGCGTAGTCTTATCCAGCAGCAATTGCGTCAAGCCTTCCTCACGCGCCATCGAAATCGCGCGGCCGCTAGCAGCCCACGGGAAGACGGCTTTTTCGTAATCGATGCCTTGCTTGATCGCTTCTTTCTCAGTTAATCCCATCCAGGCGATTTCCGGGTCGGTGTAGGCGACTGACGGAATGGTGCGTGCGTCGAAGGCTACTTTATGTCCGGCGATCACTTCGGCGGCCAATTTGCCTTCGTAGGTGGCTTTATGCGCCAGCATCGGCTCTCCGGCGATGTCGCCAATGGCGAAAATATGCGGCAGATTAGTGCGCATTTGCGCATCCACCAGGATAAATCCACGCTCGTTGACCTGGATGCCGATTTCCGCCGCACCGATTGTTCCCCCGTTCGGGCGACGCCCAACCGCCAGCATAATGCGATCGTATGTTTGCGGCTGTGGCGCTTTGTCACCCTCGAAAGTAGCGGTAAGCCCGGCTTCGGCGGCTTCTATTTGGGTCACCTTGGTTTTCAGATAAATCGCTTCGTAGCGTTTGCCGATGCGGCGCTGCAACGGCTTGACCAGATCGGGATCAGCGCCCGGAATCAATTGATCCATCCATTCCACCACGCTGATTTTGCTACCCAGCGCGGCATAAACCGTGGCCATTTCCAGACCGATGATGCCGCCGCCGATAATGAGCATGCGTTGCGGCACATCGTTCAGCGCCAGCGCACCAGTAGAATCGATCAAACGCGGATCGTCGTACGGAAAACCGGGAATGCGCGTGACACTGGAGCCGGCGGCGATGATGCAATGCTCGAACGAAACCGTTTTTGAACCTTCCACTGTTTCAACCTGAATCGAATTCGGCGTGGTAAATTTTCCAGTGCCGTGCATGACCTCAACTTTGCGTTGCTTGGCGAGCGCTTTCAGTCCCTTGGTCAGCTTGGCGATGACCGATTCCTTCCAGTCGCGTAGTTTGCCGATGTCGACTTGCGGTTTGCCGAATACAATCCCATGCGTTGCCACTTCTTCCGCTTCGGTGATAACTTTGGCCGCGTGCAGCAACGCTTTGGATGGGATACAACCGACATTCAGGCATACGCCGCCAAGCGTGGAATAGCGTTCGATCAAAATGACTTTCTTGCCCAGATCGGCCGCGCGAAAAGCGGCGGTATAGCCGCCGGGACCAGCCCCGAGCACGATCACATCGGCGTGCATGTCGCTTGGTGCGATAGGTTGCAGGGATGCAGCCGGTGCCGCCGGTGTTGCTGTGGCAGGTACTCGCTGGTGCGCTGCGGCTTCCGGCGCTGGTTTGATGGATTGCGCTGCGGCTGCCAGCGTCAGAATGACGGTTCCTTCCGATACCTTATCGCCGACTTTAACCTTGAGGTCTTGCACCATCCCGGCCTGCGGCGCGGGCACTTCCAGCGAAGCCTTGTCGGTTTCCAGCGTGATCAGCGGCGTTTCCTTGTCGACCGCATCGCCGGGCGCAACCAGCACCTCGATGACGGGAACATCCTTGAAATCGCCAATATCGGGAATTTTTATTTCAATAACTTGCGTCATAACATCCTTTGGCTGAAATGAGCGTGGGCTTATGCGCTATCGAACAGGTCGTGACAACGGGTTATTGCCGCAATTGGCCGTCGCCCAGAACGATGAATTTCTGGCTGGTCAATCCTTCCAGGCCAACCGGGCCGCGCGCGTGGATTTTGTCGGTTGAAATGCCGATCTCGGCACCCAGACCGTATTCGAATCCGTCGGCAAAACGCGTCGTGGTGTTGACCATCACCGAGCTGGAATCGACTTCGCGCAGAAAACGGCGCGCGCGCGTGTAGTTTTCCGTGACGATGGCGTCGGTGTGCTGCGAACCGTACTTGGTGATGTGGTCGATCGCCTGATCCAATCCGTCGACAATGCGGATGCTGAGAATCGGCGCGAGATATTCCTCGTACCAATCCTGTTCGGTGGCTTCCTTGATCTGCGCAACGATGCCGCGCGCCGCCGCATCGCCGCGCAATTCAACGCCCTTGTCGAAATAAATCTTGCTCAACACGGGCAGAATTTTCTGCGCGATGCCGGCATGGATCAGCAACGTTTCCATCGTGTTGCAAGTGCCATAGCGCTGTGTTTTGGCGTTGTCGGCAATGCGGATTGCTTTATCAAAATCCGCCTGATCGTCGATGTAGACATGGCAGACACCGTCCAAATGCTTGATCACGGGGATGCGCGCTTCGTTGGCGATGCGCTCGATCAATCCCTTACCACCGCGCGGCACGATCACATCGACAAAATCCTTCATCGTAATCAGTTCGCCCACCGCGGCGCGATCGGTAGTTTCGATCACTTGCACCGCGCTTTCCGGCAAACCGGCCGCTCGCAGCCCTTCCTTGACGCATGCGGCAATCGCTTGATTACTGTGAATCGCTTCCGAACCGCCGCGCAAAATTGCCGCATTGCCCGCTTTCAGGCATAAACCGGCAGCATCGGCGGTCACATTCGGGCGCGCCTCGTAAATAATGCCGATCACCCCCAAAGGCACACGCATTTTGCCCACTTGAATGCCGGACGGGCGGTAATTCAACCCGCTGATCTCACCCACCGGATCGGCCAGCGCGGCGATTTGCAACAACCCCTCCGCCATCGTCGCCACGCCTTTGGCCGACAATGTCAGACGGTCGATCATCGACGCTTCCAAACCCTTGGCGCGCGCATTGTCCAGATCCTTGGCATTGGCCGCCAACAACAGCGCTTCGTCGCGCCGGATAGCCTGCGCCATCGCCGTCAGCGCGCGATTCTTCGCCGCCGTATCCGCTTTTGCAACCAGTCGCGAGGCCACGCGTGCCTCCTGACCGACGGATTGCATGTAACTTTTGATGTCTGTGGTATTCATGGCTTTCGATTGATAAGGATATGAATTTCCGGGTAGTGGGGCATTATAGTACAAGATGGCGGCGAGTGTAGAAGCTGCAATGGCTGTGACGATGTACAAAAGAATTTCACGGGCATTTGCCTTGTTTTACCCGGCTTCAACTTTTGCTGCATAAAGCGGAAACTCACTCCTTGACGCAAGGGAGGTATAAAAAAACTCAGACCAAAGTGCCGCGGTTGATCGAATCAGCCAAAAATCTATCCGGAATTAACGGATTGCAATATGACCGTCATCCCGTTTATGAATCAGGAAGTAGACCACCGGAATCACCAGCAGGGAAAATAATGTTGAAGCGAAGATGCCGAAGATAAAACTCCAGGCCAGCCCCGAGAAAATCGGATCGAGAATGATCACGAACGCACCGAGCATCGCAGCACCGGCTGTAAGAAAAATGGGACGCAGGCGAATCGCACCGGCTTCGATCAAAGCTTCCGCCAACGTGACATCGCCGCGCACGCGGATACGCTCGATAAAATCGACCAGGATGATCGAATTGCGCACCACGATTCCGGCTAGGGCGATCATGCCGATCATGGCAGTGGCGGTGAAATAGATCGGATTGGGATAACCTTCGATCGGCGACGCCATGATCAGATTGAGCAGCCAGAAGCCCGGCATGATACCAATGATCGTCAACGGTATGGCGATCATCATGACCAGCGGCATGGTCAGCGAAGCGGTCTGGCCCACCAGCAGGATATAAATCATCACCAGCGCAGCCGCAAAAGCCAGACCGAGATCGCGGAATACATCGACAGTGATTTTCCATTCACCCTCACCGGCGAGTTCCACGGAATACCCCTGCGGCAGTGGCCGTTCGGCCAGAATATCTTGCAGATCGAAAACGGCTTCAACCGGGCTGCGTCCCGCCATTTCGGCCACGACAAAATGCACCCGGCGCAGGTTCTTGTGATAGATCGGCTGATCCGCATGTAACGGCACCGGCGTGACGATTTCGCTGAGCGGAATCAGGCTGCCTTGCGCGTTCTTCACCCGCAGCGCCAGCAGATCGGAAACGGAAGAACGCAGTGAACGCGGCAGTTGCAGCACGATTTCAAGTGGCAGGCGCTCGGTATCCGCATGCACGACGCCAGCCACATGCCCGGCAGCGGCTATGCGCAACGCTTCGGCAACCTGTGCGGCGCTAACACCGGACAAAGCAGCTTTTTCGCGGTTGAGCCGGAAATGAATCTTATCGTGCAACGCTTCGGAGAAATCATCGGTATCGACAACTCCTTCGATGGTTTCGATGTCACCGCGTATACGCCGGGTGACTTGCACCAAGTCGGCAATACTGGCTTCGGGCGGGCCGTAGATTTCTGCGACCACGCTGGCCAGCACGGGCGGGCCGGGCGGGATTTCCACGATTTTCAGGTTGGCGCCGTATTGCTTGCCTATTTTTTCTACTGCGGGCCGGATGCGCAACGCGATTTCATGCGATTGATGCTTGCGCATATCCTTGGGCAGTAAATTAATCCGCACATCACCCATATAACCGCCATCGCGCAGATAGTAGCGCCGCACCATACCGTTGAAATCCATCGGCGAAGGCACACCGGTGTAAGTTTGATAATCGGTGACTTCATTGACGGTGGCAAGATAACGTCCCAGTGCGCGCGCGACTTCGTCGGTTTGTTCTAGCGTCGAGCCGCGCGGCATGTCGATGACGATCTGCAATTCGTTTTTGTTATCGAACGGCAGCAGTTTCAGCGGCACAGCCCGAGTAACCGCCAGCATGACCGAAGCCGCAAAGGCAACCAGAATAATCAGCAGGAAAAACCATGCCCGGCCGGGCGTCGCCAACAGCGGGTGCAGCGTGGCGTGATACAGCTGGTAAATCGGCGTTTGTTGGAATTCCACCGGCGCTTCATGCTGCGGCTTGTGATAGTCGGTTTGCAACAGTTTGTAACTGGCCCAGGGTGTGACGGTAAAAGCCACGATCAGTGAAATGAGCATGGCCACGGGAACGTTGAAGGCCATCGGCGCCATGTACGGCCCCATCATGCCGGTAATAAAAAACATCGGCAGGAATGACACGATGACGGTAAACGTCGCCAGTATGGTCGGCGGCCTGACTTCCTCGACGGCTGTCAGCAGCGCGTCGAGCGGCGATTCCTTGCGCAGCTGGTAATGGCGGTGAATGTTTTCGACATCAACGATCGGATCGTCCACCAGCAACCCCAAAGACAGAATCAGCGCAAACAGCGTGACCCGATTGATGGTATAGCCGGTGAGATAATCGAGCAGCAACGCCAGCGCCAGCGTCATCGGCACCGCAATCGACACGATGAACGCTTCTTTCGGGCCGAGCGAGAATGCCAGCAGCGCCATGATGATCACAATCGCAAAACCCAGATGTTTGACGAGCTCGTTGACCTTGTGATTGGCGGTTTCGCCGTAATTCCGCGTCACCGTCAGCAAAACATCCTGCGGCACGAGCTTACCGTGCAGCTTGCCCGCCATGGCCAGCACGTCGTTGGCCACCGTGACGGCATTGCTGCCCTTGCGCTTGGCAATGGCGAGCGTCACCATCTGGCGCTCTTGCCCGGCTTGCGGCTGCACTCCCATTGCCTGACCGGCCGTGACCATGCTCTCCACCGCAGGACCGAAGCCAATGCGTGTGTAATGACTGACATCGGCCGGGCCATCGATGATGCGCGCCACATCGCGCAGATAAACCGGCCGGTTATCCACGCTTTTGACGACAGTGGCTTCGACTTCTGCGACCGAGCCGAAATGCGGGCCGGCCTCGAGCAGGATTTCGCGATTGCCACGCTCAAATCGGCCGGCCTGCAGATTGACATTGGCGTCAGCCAGCGCCCGCACAACCTCACTCAGAGTGACACCATGCACGGCCAGCCGCGCCGGGTCGGCATGAAGCGACACGCGCCGCTGCTCACCGCCGGTCACCCAGCTTTTGCCGACATCCTCGATGCTTCTGAATGCAACGATCAGCTCGTCGGCAATGCGACGCAGCGCCATGGAATCATGTTGACTGCTTTGCGACGACAGCGTCAGCAAGACAATGGGCACATTGTCGATTTCGACCGGATTGACCCGCCAGCCGGTCACACCTGGCGGAATCAGATGCTGATTGGACAGCAGTTTGTTCCAGGTTTTGATCAGGCTGT
>CAYQZF010000083.1:0-10297 GCA_964421895.1 uncultured Nitrosomonas sp.
TTTAATCGAAAAAATGAGATAATTTTTTCAGTCTACCGAAGTTGTTTCCATCACAGTTCAAGGTTGTAGATGTTTTTTTCAGACAATGGCGCTATTGAGAGTAATTTCTTCTTGTTTATTAATGTTGTAGTTGTCATTTCAAGCTTCAATCGCTTGTTTTTGTGTTGATGATCTTCTTGCGCTAACGATTTTTCTTGCCATTTCGGCGACTCTGGTTTGTGTATTGGTATGTAGTCTAAAATTATTTCCTCAAATCCTTGATTATTTCTTTTATTACTATGAAAATCATCCCGATCAAGATGCCGCCAAGAATCAATGCCAATAAAGCCTTTGTTGCTACTAAAAAGGTACAAACACTGAAAACTAGTTCACACGGCCATTCGAAAAAACTCATTTCATCCTATCCTTATACGATCTAATCTCAACAATCCTACCGTGCTTCACGGACTACGCTTGGCGCTGCATGCTTTATCAGCTCTATTACTATGCACATAATGTTTCCACGTCAATAAAATCCTTTTCAATTATCTCATCTTTACTAAAAATCTCTCTACATCGTTCCGCGTAATGCACCGCTAGGTCATACTGTTGCTGCTCAGCGCTACTTGACGCACTGCGCTGCGGCAATTTCTTTAACGCGATTCACATGCGCTTCCCGGTCGCGCTCGCCCATCCATGTCAGCAGCATAACGAACGCTACGATGCCGATGACGCACCATCCGGATGTTCCGAACGTGTTCCGGTGCGCGTGATTGCTTGAAACCACCAAGGTTTCGGCGACTTAGTTTGGAAAATCACTCTATCGAGAAGGGATTCAAAAACTGTCTACCCCATAACAGTTTCTTGTCTACTTCGCTGATTTCAGCTTCTTCACACACGCCATCCCAATGCTGTTTAATTGCAGAAATCATCTTTTCAAAGATGGCACGCGCTTGAATTTTGGAAAGCAGAAAGTTATGAGCGGTTTCAAGGCAAGATTTTAATTGGCTAAGATTATTATTACCGGAGATGAGCATAGCCTGCGAGGCTTCGTTACCCGTGCGGCCTTGCGGACAAATATCATAAGCCGGTGTAAGCGTCAGTTCTTTTCCATTCCAGAATGCGGCATGATTGCGCGCATGATCATCCGTGTTACCACAAAGAATATTAAAGACGAGGCGCGAAAAGACTTCCTCAAGTGTCGCTTTCGGATCAGTAAAACGATGGCGGATAATTTCCGCAAATGTTTCATAGCTTGCGTAACGCGCCATCATGTCATCAAGACCAAGCAGTGTCAGCGCAGAGACCATGGCTTTACGCGACCAGCCTTGATCTTTCTTTGTGCGATCAAAACGCTCTATCAAAAGCACATCTTTATTTGCGGCCTTGATAAGCTTTACAGGCGCAACATTCAAGCCAGATAGCGCAGCGAGCCGCATAGCAACAAATTCAGCTTTGACAACGCTATACAAGTCAGCGCTGGAAGAAAACTTGGCGACGTATTTTTTGCCTTGATCCTGGATTAATGCCTTTGGACGTGCTCCGCCTATGGAACTGCCATGGAAGAGCGCCTGATCCAATTCAGGTGTCAGCGGAATGCCTTTTTCAACCCGTTCAACAGATTCAATGAGCTCTTCCATGCTCACATTGTTTGCTGAGCGCGGTATATACTCGGTTGGCGAGCGCTGAAAATCGAGCGCACCGATACGATCAGAGCCAGATTCCAATAAATAGGTTAATTCATCCAGCTCGCCTGTATCCGTGCTTGCACCTTTGCGTCCCAATTTTTTGTTGATAATGACGCGTCGTCCCCACGCATCGGGTGCGGCATCCCGAATACAGCCAGGCATGGTCAAGCCTTCGTGTAGGGGCAATACTCCTGCTTTTAAAGGCAATTCCGGCTCGTAAATTGCAATGGCTGGTTTTTTGTCACGGGCACGCTCAAGGTAGCTCTTACCGTAGTTAAATAAGATATTGCCGTTATCAGCTTCGAGCCTTCCTGCAACGACAGGCTCAGTTTCATCCGGCAACCATATCCAGACATAAGCTTCTTTGTCATTACTAGAAATCATCATGCACCGCCTTGGATTTTTTGCGCACGGATTTTGGCAATAGCGACAGCTTATCTTCAGTTTGGCGGATATGCCTGGTCAGTGTGGTTTCATCGGCATCAAACAGCTTTACACCGACGATGATCGCCACTTCGAATACGGCTCCGATCTCGCATTTAAGATCGCCTTTCTCGATACGTTGCAACAATCCCCTGGAAATACCAGCACGATCCGCAACCTCTTGAGCGGTAAGCTTCCGTTCTTTTCGCGCAACGCGAATCAACTCTCCGAGAAGCAGAGACGCTTCACGACTATAACGCGAGTAGGTTCGAGTAATTGATTTTGGCATCGCTTATATTCGGTTCATATATAGACCACAAAGTGCTTTTATGGTCATTCTGTGAATCACCATAAAAGATATTGAGTTCTTTGTCAAGAAAACAATGATCTATATATAGATCATAATACATTATAATGCACTATATATAAACCATTTATGTGCGGAGGATACTGACTAATGGCAGCTATTGTCTTTCGTATAACAGTCTACTGATGATGCCAAGAACCCTCAAACTCATCCCTTTTAGACCGAAGGGCCATCGCCTTCCTCCGGAATACGCAGAATCATCAAACTTCATGGTTTGTAATTATTTTTCAGGAAATTTCAGAAAAATAATCATATTTCAGAGTTTGTAAGTGCTTTTCAGGAAACATACCGCACTCTGTGCGGCAAAATTCAGAAAAACTAAGTGCGCAGCACATTCCTTCAAGCTGAACCGACGACTTGTCGGTCTCTTTAACACCTACCTGCCAAAGCTGGCAGGTAATCGCCGCCGAAAACTGCAAGGTTTCGGCGGCGGCGATTTTTTCGCCTCAAGAAAAAAGCGCTGCCGGTTTCAGCCAGCAGCGCATAATTTGCTTTAGTGATCATTACCGAAGTTCCTCACTTACGCATTATCGATGAGGAGCTCTGGGAGCAGGCCAAAATACGCCAGAAAGCTCTGGATGAAAAAACCCAATTCTGGGCCAAGCAACGCCCAAAAAACTTGTTTTCTTACCTTCTCACCTGCGGTTGCTGCGGCAGCGGCATGAGCAAAGTGTCGGCTGATCGCTACGGTTGCTCTGCTGCAAGAAATAAAGGCACTTGCAGCAACCGGCTCACCATTAAGCAAGAGAGCCTGGAGCAAACGATTCTGGAAGCGCTGCAACATCACCTAATGAACCCGGAATTAGTGAAGGTATTTTGCGAGGAATACACAAAACATATCAATGAGCTGCGACAAACACGGAATGCGGCGATAAACCGCTACAAAAAAGAGCTGCAAAAACTGGCCGCTGATAAGGAAAAGATTATCGAAGCCATCAAAAACGGGATACCTGCATCGGAAGTGAAAGATGCGCTCAATAAGATCATTGAACGCCGGGAAGAGCTGGAAAGCTATCTCGAAGGCAAAGAGGAAGCGCCAGTGCTTCTGCATCCGAACATGTCTCAGCGTTACCAGAAAGAAGTGGAAGCGCTACGAGTTTCTCTCAATAGGGAAGAAACCAGAACGGAAGCAGCAGACCTGCTCAGAGGACTTATTGATAAGATTGTGCTGATGCCTAAAGCGTCTGGAACAGAATACGCTATCGACCTGCATGGCGACCTTGCCGGAATTTTGACAGTTGCGGCAGGAAAGCACCAAAAGATTAGCGATAACGATCCTTTGTTGCAGCAAGTCAAAATGATGACCGAATCAGGTGATCAAAAACATGGTTGGCAGGAAGATTCTAATGCTGACGAAATTTCCTCGAAAGAGGATTTGTCAGACAAGAACGAGATGGTTAACCTAAATGCACGTTCATCCCGTAAAGCTGAGCTTGCTGAAAAACCGCATGAAACGGCGATTCTCAGCAAGGATAAGCGGGTTGCGGGGGCAGGATTTGAACCTACGACCTTCGGGTTATGAGCCCGACGAGCTGCCAGACTGCTCCACCCCGCGTCAGAAGTGGGGGCATTATAGCACAAGCTGGTATATGAAGGTCAACGAACATCTACTGCAACTTTCTTGTTGGAATTATTTCGTTTAGCGCTATGACAGAGAATTATTCCATCGTGCTTGTTTATGGCGCTGCCAGGCAATTTCTTTTTTTATAACCGTATTGATAATTTGCAGGACATTAGCAACATTAACAGGCTTGGCCGGTTGTTTGACCTGCCCTGTCAAACGCGCCAGAGGTAGCTTTCCATGCTGATAATAGGACCATATCTCATTCGCATAATCGGATTGCGCTAATTCTGGCGCAAAACGGCTTAGAAATGCCGTCAGATTATCGATGTCCCGTTTGATCATATAGCGCGCTTGATGATTACTGGCTGCATCAACGGCTTGGGGCAGATCGATGATCACCGGACCTTGGCTATCGATCAGCACGTTATAAGGTGACAAGTCGCCATGTACGATTCCCGCGCTCAGCATAGTTACAATTTGCTGAATTAAAATTTTGTGGTAGCTGCGCGCTTGTTTGGGTGTCAGGATCATATCATTGAGCCGTGGCGCCACATTGCCTTCCGTATCGGTAATCAGTTCCATTAAAAGCACGCCGGTAAAGAAATTATAAAATTTCGGCACGCGAATACCAGCCATTCCTAAACGGCATAACATATCGACTTCCGTGCTTTGCCAAGCTTCTTCGCGTACGCTGCGGCCATAATGGCTGCCGCTTTCCATCGCGCGAGTGCGACGGCTGTTTTTGATCCTGCGTCCCTCGGTATAGCAGGCACGCTGATGGAAATTGCATTTATTGCTCTCTTTGTAAACTTTTGCGCAACGAACCTGTTCGCCGCTGCGTACCATATAAATCATTGCTTCTTTGCCGCTCATGAGCTGGCAAATGACGCTATCGATCAATCCTTCTTCAATCAAGGGTTCCAGTCGTTTAGGTGTTCTCATAGATTTTATGTCAGCGGGCTGTTGCAGCACGCCTGTCATCCTCCTGCCGGTTAAAGTCAATAATAGGCTATCCATGCTGCGGTCATCGATATTTGCCAAATATGAAATAACCGCGTTGAACAAATTGTAGGAAGAAAGATTTCTTTTTGGAATGTGGCATATTGCCGCGTGGCAATTTGCCACATCACATTCAGAAAATCGGCTATGGAAGAACCCGTCTTTTCGTATCCGGTAATCTCAAAGAAAAAACCAACGCCACGAATTCACGATAAATCGTTTAAAATACTGGGAGAATTTATTGCTAGGCGGCTATATCGTCACTCGCGGAGTGTCCTCTTCATCACCATTCGCTGGAAGGAACTGTATGCAATCGGAAGAAGATTTTTTTACCCACCAGGATACGCTGGCGAAATTGCATGAAAATCTACCGTTGACCGAAAAGCTGCGATTCTTGCATCAAATCATTCGTCAGGATTTTCCTTTTATCGATCGCCTGGCTATTGCACTGTTCGATGAAAAAACGGAAATGCTCAAAACCTATACGCATAGCACGGAAGGTAACGATAATCCGGTGACTACGTACGAAGCGCCGCTCAGTGCCGCTCCCTCATTACGTGTCATCATCGAACACCGCCGTCCGCGCCTGGTGCAGGATTTGAACATTTTTTCCAAAGGCACACACGAGCATACCAAGCGGATAGCCGCCAAAGGCTATAAATCGAGCTACACCATGCCGCTGTATCAAAGCGGCGCTTTTGTCGGTTTTTTATTCTTTAACTCGCAGCAAGAGCATCCGTTTGAAGCGCCAGCTTTGCGCCAGATCGATATCTACGGTCATTTGATCGCATTGATGGTCATCAATGAACTCTCTGCCATCCACACTTTGCTTGCCGCAGTGCGTGCGGCGCGCAGCATGACACATTATCGTGATCTCGAAACCGGCTCGCATATCGACCGGACCGCGCACTACGCCCGCCTGATCGCGCGCGAGCTTGCGCCGAGTTATAGCATCAGCGACGAACAGATCGAACATATTTTTCTTTTCTCACCGATGCATGATGTGGGGAAAATCGGCATTCCGGACAATATCCTGCGTAAACCAAGTAAACTCGATGACACTGAATTCGATGTCATGAAGACGCACCCGGTAAAAGGCCGGGAAATTATCGATTCCGTGCTGCAAGATTTCGGTTTGGGCGCATTCGGTCACACCGATATCCTGCGCAATATTGCCGAATTTCACCATGAGGCGGTCGATGGCAGCGGTTACCCGAATGGCTTGAAAGGTGATGAAATTCCGATTGAAGCGCGTATCAGCGCGGTGGCTGACGTCTTCGATGCACTCACCTCGCGCCGTTCTTATAAAGCGCCGTGGAGCAACGATCAGGCGTTTGCCATGTTACGGCAAATGTCCAATTCCAAACTGGACAGGGATTGCGTCGAAGCCTTGATCAGCAATGGCGATAAAGTTCTAGAAATACAACAACGTTTTCGCGATATCGATCTGATATAGAAATAAAACGAAATACGCGGAATCAGTTGCGCTTGATCCAATGCTGTACCACCAAACTGCCAACCAAATCACCTTCGACATTCACCGCAGTGCGAACCGTATCGAGGATACGGTCGATCGGCAGCAACACGGCGATGGCTTCAGCCGGCAAGCCGACCGATTGCAGCACCATCACCATCGTAACCATACCGGCGCTGGGAATGCCCGGTGCGCCCATAGCCGCGAGCATCGCGGTCACGAATACAATCATTTGTTGTAGCACGGTGAGCTCGACACCGACCAAATTGGCGATAAACAAAGCCGCCACTGCTTCGTAGAGCGCCGTACCATCCATATTCATGGTGGCTCCCAGGGGAATGACGAATCCGGCAACGTCGCGCTTGACATGCAAATGCTGCTCCGCGCAGCGCAATGTCACGGGCAAAGTCGCAGCACTTGAACTGGTCGCCATAGCAGTGATGAGCGCTTCGCGCGCACCTTGCCAGAATTTATACGGCGTGACGCCAGTCATCAGGTACAGGATCAGGGGCAACACCACCACACCATGCAGCAGTGTGGTGCTTAACACCACCACGACAAATTTGATCATGACGGTTAACAAGCCGGTATCTTGTGTCGCCACCAACTGCAATACCAGCGCCATGATACCAAACGGAGCCATGCGCATGATCCAGCCGACCAGCATCAGTATCAACTCGAGGAATTCCTGCATCAACGCCAGAATATTGCGATAACGTTCACCGCCCACGACCAACGCAATACCGAGCAATAAAGCAAAAATCACCACCGCCAGCACATTTCCTTGCGCCAGCGCTGCAACCGGATTCTGAAATAACGAATGCAGGAAATGCGCAAAGAATTCTGGCAATGACATCTGCGTTGCCTGGAAATTCTGCATGGCATCCTGGAACAGTGCGACCGATAATTCGCGCCCGGGTTGGAATAAATTGGTAGCCACCAATCCTAGTGCAACGGCGAGTGCCATCGTGGACATAAAGAAAATCAGCGTGACTTGCCACACGCGATTCATTTGCTGATGTGCGCGCAGATTCGCGACACCAACCACGATCGATGTAAAAACCAGCGGTATCAGCACCATTTTCAACAAATCGGTGAATAATGTACCAACCAGCTTCGCCGCATACAGGCCGTTCTGACTGATCGCGGACTCCTGCCCCAGTTGTGCGAACCACACACCGAACAACGCACCCGTAATCGCACCCAGTAGAATCTGATTGTTAAGCGACAATTGTCTCACCGGCAAATTACACCCAATCCTTGCCGATCAGAAAATCCGTGTACAGTTTGTCTTCGGCCGTCCCTGCTACCGGTTTCCAGTCATAGCGCCATTTCACGATGGGTGGCAACGACATCAGGATAGATTCGGTGCGTCCGCCCGTTTGCAATCCAAACAAGGTGCCGCGATCCCACACCAGATTGAATTCCACATAGCGTCCGCGCCGGTATGCCTGAAAATCGCGTTCGCGTTCACCGTACGGCGTATCCTTGCGGCGTTCCAGGATCGGACGGTACGCATTGAGAAAATTCTCGCCGACATTGCGTGTGAGCTTGAAACAGGTATCAAAATCGGGTTGATTCAAATCGTCGAAGAATACACCGCCGATACCCCGCGGCTCTTTGCGGTGCTTCAGGAAAAAATAGTCATCGCACCATTTCTTCAAGCGCGGGTAAGTATCAGCACCAAACGGTTGCAATACATCCTTGCAGGTTTGATGAAAATGAACCGCATCTTCCACGTAACCGTAGTAAGGCGTCAAATCCATGCCACCACCAAACCACCATACCGGTTCCGCACCTTCCTTGCGCGCCTCGAAAAAACGCACATTCATATGCACCGTCGGTGCGTATGGATTGCGCGGATGCAGCACCAGCGACACTCCCATCGCTTCAAAAGAGCGCCCCGCCAATTCCGGGCGGGCGGCAGTTGCCGATGCTGGTAATCCCGCACCGTACACATGCGAGAAATTGACACCGCCGCGCTCCAGTACATTGCCCTCCTCAATAACACTGCTCATGCCGCCGCCACCTTCCGGGCGATCCCATTGATCGCGCTTGAATGACTTGCCATCGACCTGTTCTATCCCTTTGACGATGCTTTCTTGCAAACTGATAAGAAATTCCTTGACTTGAGGTGTGTTCATGCAAACTCCTGCTGTAAATTTTATGAAAATGATTGAAACCGCGCATGTGCCGGGCAATAAATCGCATTTTAGCGCAGGTATAGCATGCCGATTGAACTTCATTGTTGACGCGCCTCAAATTTGCACCGGATTAACGTTAGCACGGGATGACCGGCAAATTGCCAAAAAGCAGGGGCGCGTATGATAGACTCGCACAATCTTTTTTAATACCCAAATAGAGCAATCGTATGTCTGGCAATACACTTGGCACACTTTTTACCGTCACTTCATTCGGCGAATCGCACGGCCCCGCAATCGGTTGCATCGTCGATGGTTGCCCACCGGGTTTAGTCATCAGCACCGAAGAAATTCAACTGGAACTGGATCGGCGCAAACCAGGAACATCGCGGCACGTCACGCAACGGCGCGAATCCGATACCGTGGAAATCCTATCGGGTGTGTTTGAAGGCCGCACCACCGGCACGCCGATCGCTTTGCTGATCCGCAACGAAGATCAGCGAAGCAAGGATTACAGCAAAATCATGGATGTATTCCGTCCCGGTCACGCCGACTATACCTACTGGCAAAAGTACGGCATCCGCGATTATCGCGGCGGGGGACGCTCGTCGGCGCGAGAAACCGCTGTCCGTGTGGCCGCCGGGGCCATTGCTAAGAAATGGTTGCACGAAAAATACGGTATCGTGATTCGCGGCTATATGGCGCAACTCGGCCCGATATCCATTCCGTTCAAGTGCTGGGAAGATATCGATCAGAATCCGTTTTTCGTTGCCGACAATAGTTATACCGAACAATTAGAAAAATTCATGGATCAGTTGCGTAAATCCGGCGATTCGGTTGGTGCCAGAATCAGCGTAATCGCGCAAGGTGTGCCGGTCGGCTGGGGCGAACCGGTCTACGACCGTCTCGATGCCGAAATCGCTTACGCCATGATGAATATCAATGCAGTGAAAGGCGTGGAAATCGGCGCCGGATTTGCCAGCGTAACGCAAAAAGGCACCGAGCATTCCGATGAAATGACACCGGATGGTTTCTTGAGTAACAATGCAGGCGGCATTTTAGGCGGCATATCGACCGGACAAGATATCGTCGCGCATGTCGCCATCAAACCGACTTCCAGCATCCGTCTCGGGCGGCGTTCGATCGACAAAGACGGCAACCCAGCAATCGTTGAAACCCATGGCCGCCACGATCCTTGCGTCGGCATCCGCGCCACACCGATTGTCGAAGCCATGCTGGCGCTGGTATTGATAGATCACGCCCTACGGCATCGCGCTCAAAATGCGGATGTGCATTGCAAAACACCGAAGGTTCCCAGTAGTGTGGGTAAGTCGGCATTTTTCACGCAATCAACGCCAGTATCCTTGAAAGAAGACCCAGAACCGGAAGAAGACATGTAAACGGTGAATCGGGCACAAATGCAGTTTAGTCTTGACAAGACCGGCTAAATACACGATCATCGCCCCCGCAAAAGAGATTGTGATGATTTGCAGAGAAACCAATCGGCTTAGTCGATTACAGTTTGAAGGCATCGAATATAGCAGCAAAAGCATAAGTTCGAATCCCGCGGTTGCTTCAATCTGATATAATCTCCCGGTTGCTTAAACAACAAGCTGGAAGTAATTAGATTGCACCAAGCGCCCGTAGCTCAGTTGGATAGAG
>CAYQZF010000084.1:0-10274 GCA_964421895.1 uncultured Nitrosomonas sp.
CGCGGAATGGTGCCGTCCATGCAGTAATAATCCGGCGAAACCCGGCCCGCGGCGGGGAAAGCCGCCTTACGGCCAGCCCAGAATTTGAGCCGCTCGGCTTCGTTATGCGAGGTGCTGATATTAATCGCGCCACTCTGCTGCATGATGGCATTCACCCGCTGGATTTCATCCGCCACTTCCTCGGCGCTGCCGTCCGATTCGCACAGCAAAATCGCTTCAGCATTCAAATCGTAACCGGCGTGCAGAAACTCCTCCACCGCATGAATCGTAATCTTGTCCATCATTTCCATGCCCGCTGGAATGATGCCCGCGCCGATGACATTCGCCACCGCGCTGCCCGCTTTCTGCACATCGTCAAACGCCGCCATCACCAGTTGCGCTTTTTCCGGTACCGGAATCAATTTGACGGTAATTTCCGTAACGATACCGAGCATACCCTCGCTGCCCGTCATCAGCGCCAGCAAGTCATAACCCGCACTATCCAGGCTATCGCCGCCAATTTCCAGGCACTCGCCGTCGATGATCAGCACGCGCAGCTTGAGAATATTATGCACGGTCAAGCCGTACTTCAGACAATGCACACCGCCGGAATTTTCCGCGACGTTGCCGCCGATCGAACAGGCGATTTGCGACGAGGGATCCGGCGCGTAGTACAAACCATACGGCGCCGCCGCTTCGCTGATCGCCAGATTGCGCACACCGGGCTGCACGCGCGCGGTGCGCGCCAGCGGATCGATAGCAATGATTTGTTTCAGTTTCGCCAGCGACAATAAAACCCCTTGTGCATGCGGTAACGCGCCACCGGACAAACCAGTGCCCGCGCCGCGCGCCAC
The DNA here is from genome assembly GCA_964421895.1 of uncultured Nitrosomonas sp. Taxonomy (GTDB): domain Bacteria; phylum Pseudomonadota; class Gammaproteobacteria; order Burkholderiales; family Nitrosomonadaceae; genus Nitrosomonas. The sequence goes on from CAYQZF010000084.1 coordinate 834, forward strand.
CACCGGCGTTTGGGTTGCATGGCAAAGCTGCAATATTTTTACAACCTGTTCTTCGCTCTGCGGCAATGCCACGATCATCGGCAACTGCCGGTAAGCGGACAAACCGTCGCATTCGTACGGTTTCAAATCCTCGGTTTCGTGCAAAACCGCATCGGGCGGCAAAAAAGACCGCAGTTGATTGATCAGTTCTTGAGCAGACATACGCTTATTCGGGGTGTTTTTGAATTTCGTGATTAGCCAGTTTTTCCAGCATTTTGATAATGGCGGAATTATCCCATGTTGCGCCGCCGTGCGCGAGACAAGCGGAAAACAATTCGCGCACCGCCGCCGTGGTCGGCAGGCTCACGCCCAATTCGGCAGCGCTTTGCAACGCGATGTTCAAATCCTTGTGATGTAATTCGATACGAAAACCCGGTTCGAAACGCCGCTCGATCATGCGCTGCCCATGCACTTCCAGCGCCTTCGACGCGGCAAAACCACCGAGCAATGCTTGCCGCACCTTGGCCGGATCGACACCCGCTTTGGACGCGAACAACAGCGCTTCCGCCACCGCTTCGATCGCCGACGACACCACGATCTGATTGGCAACTTTGCACACCTGCCCGGCGCCAACATCGCCGATATGCGTCACCGTTTTCCCCATCAATTCCAGCACCGGTTTGATCTTCTCAAACACCGCCGCACTCGCACCGACCATGATCGTCAGCGTGGCATTCTGAGCCCCCACATCGCCCCCGGAAACCGGCGCATCGGCATAGTCGTGCCCGAGCGCATTCAAGCGCGCGGCGAATTCGCGCGCCGCCAGCGGCAAAATCGAGCTCATGTCAACGATGATCCGCCTCCGGCCAGGATCGGCTTGCAACCCCTCGGTAACGCCATCCGCACCAAACAATACTTTCTCCACATCCGGTGTATCCGGCAGCATGGTAATGATGACGTCCGCATGCTGCGCCACTTCCTTGGGCAAAGATACAGTACTGCCGCCCAATGCGAGTAAGTCCTCAGTCACACCGCTGCGCGAATGCAGCAAAAGGCGGTGCCCGCCTTTGATCAAATGCCCGGCCATGGGCTTACCCATGATGCCGAGACCGATAAAACCGATTGTGATCATATTTATAAAAATTGATTGGCCGAAATTTTAAATTTATAGCGAATAATGTTGCGCTGATTCGCCTCGCTATTATCCGACAATCATACTGGCAATCGATTTTTCCGGTCAAAAAATGTGCTGACGGCAACTTGAAATACTGCTTGGATTTAGAGGTTCGGCAGCGATCACACCATTCCCTAACACTCATTCGATACTTTAAATGACTGTGAAAATAGCCTGATTTAGCGTGATTAATGGTTGTGTCATCGGGAAAAATCTTGTACATTCATTACCAACGGTCACGTCGAATTTTCATGATCTTTTTGATTATATGAATAAAAAAAATTTATATTCACTCCGTGACGGCCTCGTATGCAGCTTTTGCATCGGCTTTTTGCTGCTAAGCGGCTGCCAGTCGTTGCCGACGCAACAAGCAGTATCACCTGCGCCAAGGGTCAAATCGTTACCCATTCCGGTCGCCAGTCACGAATTCAGTCTCGATTCCGCGCGCGACGATGTTGTCGGTACATTGCAAGTGGTCACCGCCGGTAAAGACGATACCTTGTCCGATATCGCGCGGCGTTTCAATCTGGGTTACGAAGAAATCGTCAGCGCCAATCCCGGCATCGATCCGTGGCTGCCGAAGGTGGGTACCAAAATCATCGTTCCCACGCAATTCGTGCTACCGGACGCACCGCGCCAAGGCGTTGTGATCAATCTCGCCGCGATGCGATTATTTTACTTTCCCAAAACCAAGCCCGGTAAACCGCAACGGGTGATCACACATCCGGTCGGCATCGGTCGGGTGGAATGGAAAACACCCGAGGGAATGACACGCGTCGCTTCGAAAGTAGAAAATCCGAGTTGGATTCCGACACCTTCGATTCGCCGGGAACACGCCAAAAACGGCGATCCATTACCCGCCGTGGTGCCGCCCGGGCCGGATAATCCGATGGGTACACATGTGTTGAAACTGGATTGGCCGAGCTACGCCATTCACGGCACGGACAAACCGCCCAGCATCGGCCTGCGCGGCAGCCACGGTTGCCTGCGCATGTACCCGGAAGATATCGTGTACATTTATCAGAATGTGCCGGTCGGCACGCCGGTGCGTATCGTCAATCAGCCGCGTTTGCTCGGCTGGCGCGGCAACAAGCTGTACCTGCAAACCTATCCCATCCTGGAAGACGACAAGCGCAATCACGCTAACCTGTTCAAGAAATCGTTGACCGCCGTGCGCGCAACGCCGAAGGGTAAACGCGATGCGCGCCGCCAAGCTAAGATCAACCAAGCGCTGCTGGATGAAACGATCCGTAAACCACGTGCCATTGCCACGCCCATCACCCAGCCGCAACTGACGCTGCAAGCCTATCTGGACCGCGCCACGCTGGTGCAGAATACCCTGCCGTTCAACGCAACTTGGGATGGCGATATGAGCAAGCAACTCACGGCAAACGATGTATTGGAAATGGCGAATGAGGAATCTACCCGAGTTCGATAGTAACAGTCACCTTCTCCGGTAAATCACACGTTAAACAGCAGGGGCGATGCCGCCCCCCCCAATCCTGTCGCTCATGGCAACGCAAACACCTAACTCACCCATCCGTCTCATCATTCACGGTGGCGCCGGTACGATCAACCGCCAGCGATTGACCGCAGAGCGTGAGCAAGCCTACCGGCAAGTACTATCGGAATCATTAAACGCCGGTCATGCCGTGCTCAAAGCGGGCGGCAGCAGTATCGATGCCGTGATTGCCGCCATCGTGGTCATGGAAGATTCGCCACTGTTCAATGCCGGCAAGGGCGCAGTGTTCAGTCACGAAGGCCGGAACGAACTGGATGCGTCGATCATGGATGGCGCCACGCGCATGGCGGGCGCTGTTGCAGGCGTCACCACAATCCGTAACCCGATCCGCGCCGCGCATACGGTCATGACGCAAAGCGCGCATGTGCTGCTGATCGGTCGGGGAGCTGAGGATTTTGCCGCCGGACACGGCGTGGAAATCGTCGATCCGGCCTATTTCTCTACGCAACACCGCTGGGATCAACTGCAAAAAGCCATCGCGCAAGAGCAGGTTCTGCGCGATCACGATATGGAATCCGCACCATCGCCGTCAAGCGGTGATGAAAAACACGGCACCGTCGGCGCCGTGGCGCTGGATTGTCATGGCAATCTGGCTGCCGGTACTTCGACCGGCGGATTGACCAACAAACGCTACGGACGTGTCGGCGATTCGCCGATCATCGGTGCAGGCACTTACGCGGACAACCGCTCAGTCGCGGTATCCGCAACCGGCAGCGGCGAGATGTTCATCCGCGCTGCTGCGGCGTTCAATACGGCAGCGCAGGTGCGGCTGCAACACATTCCACCCGCCGAAGCAGCCGGTCATACGCTCGACGAAATCGCCGCGCTCGGCGGTGATGGCGGTTTGATCGTGCTGGATGCGCAAGGCCGCTACGCGATGCGCTTCAACACCAGCGGCATGTTCAGCGGTGCCATCGGCAGCGACGGTGTTGCACGGACAGGTATTTTTCCGCAAGACTTCGATTATTAATCCGGCTCCCGCTCCAAACCGCAGCAATGCGGCACTGCATGATCCGCATCCGGTTTATGCAGAATCTCACCGGTCACCGCATTGGGCCGGAACGTAGTGCACCCTTTCAAACCCAAATCGTAAGCCTGCTGGTAAAGATCGTTGAATCGCGCAAAATCGTAATCCGCCGGTATGTTGATCGTCTTGGAAATCGCTTGATCGACGTACGGTTGAATAGCCGCTTGCATGGACAGATGCTCGGCCGGTGTCAGTTCGTACGCGGTAACGAAAGCCAGTGGCAAATCTTCGCTGGCGCAATCTTTGCGCCATAAGGCGACGGCATAATCGGTCCCCGGAAAATCCGCATAGCAGCCATCGCGTTTGAGCACTCGCCGCGTGTAGCAACTGTCGAATACCGGCTCCAATCCGCTGGAAACATTGTTGGCCAGCAAGCTGATGGTCCCTGCCGGAGCTATAGCGGTCAGATGACTGTTGCGGATGCCGTGCTGCGCAATACTATCGCGTATGGATTCGGGCAAGGTTCGCACAAAAGCACCGGCCAGATATTTTTCCTGATCGAACAGCGGAAACGCGCCCTTCTCCCGCGCAAGCTCGACAGAAGCCTGATAAGCCGTGTAACAGATGCGCTGCATGGCAAGCTGTGCGATTTGCGCCGCTGCGCTGCTGCCGTACTGGATCTGCAACATGATCAGCGCATCGGCCAGCCCCGTCAGCCCCAGACCGATGCGCCGCGAGCGCTGCGCCTGTTCGGCTTGATTGGCTAAGGGAAAACGCGAAACATCGATGACATTATCCAGCAGCCGCACGGCAATCGCGGCTGTTGCGCCAATGGCATCCAAATCAAGCTGCGCTTGCGCAGTAAAAGGATCACGCACAAATTGCGTGAGATTGATCGAGCCCAGATTGCAAGCGCCATAAGGAGGTAGCGGCACTTCGCCGCACGGATTGGTGGCATGAATCGTTTCGCAGTAATACAGATTATTCAGCCGGTTGATGCGGTCGATAAACAGCACACCCGGTTCCGCATAATCGTAGTTGGCGCGCATGATTTTCTGCCACAACTCACGTGCCCGGATGCGTTTGTACACCTTGCACGGCACCGCATCGCCATAACCCGGCCAAGTGCGCAAGAGCAGCTCGCCAGCGGTCTCGCTTTCATTTGCAGGAAAAATCAGCGGCCAATCTTCGTCACGGCTGACGGCAGTCATGAACGTATCGCTAACGAGCACGGAAACATTGAAATGCCGCAACTGGCGACGATCCTGCTTGGCGGCGATGAATTCTTCGATATCCGGATGATCGCAGCGCAACGTACCCATCATCGCGCCGCGCCGCGCACCAGTGGACAGAATGGTCGCACACATACTGTCCCAAATGCGCATAAAAGAAACCGGCCCGGAAGCCACCGATCCGACACCGGCGGCTTGCGCACCGCGTGGCCGCAACGTCGAAAAATCATAACCGACCCCGCCACCCTGCTGCATCGTCAACGCGCCTTCCTTGAGCGCATCGAAAATGCCGTCCATCGAATCGGCGATCGTTCCCATCACGAAACAATTAAACAACGTCACCTGATGCACGGTCCCCGCTCCGGCCTGAATCCGCCCGCCGGGCAGGAATCTGAAATTGCGCAGAATGGCGTAAAAACGGTTCTGCCAATAATCCGGATTATTTTCCGGCGCGGCCAGCGCTTTCGCGATGCGCTGCCAGGTGTCTTCGATGCAAGCATCCAGCGCAACACCGCGCTCATAGTGACGGTATTTGGTATCCCAGATGTGCTGGGCGATGGGGGTGGTGAAGTGGGGATCGCTCATGGATTTCAGAATAGCATCTAATTAATCTGAGATATAGGACGCCCGAATGGTACAGTTGTTAATTGTTGCGCTATGATTTGTATCTCAAAATCGCTAGGTAACAGAAAAAACACAATGAACAACCACCCAATAAAGCCCGGCAGCAAACTCGACCTATCGCAATGCGATCCTGGCGATACCGGCGATTACAAAAAAACAGTGCAAGGCAAGGAAGAAGCCAAAGCCGTCACGGAGAAATTGATCGGCAAACTGGATGAATTGCAGGAACGTTTATTCGCCAACGGCAACCGCGCGCTGCTGATCGTGCTGCAGGGCATGGATACCAGCGGCAAGGACGGCGTCATCAAGCACGTGATGTCGGGCGTCAATCCGCAAGGCTGCAAAGTGGTGACGTTCAAGACACCGTCGGCGGAAGAACTGAAACATGATTTTTTGTGGCGCGTGCATCAGAAAGCGCCGGAAAAAGGCCAGATCGGCATTTTCAACCGCTCGCACTACGAAGATGTATTGATCACGCGCGTGCACGGCTTAATTTCGGACAAGGTGGTGCGGCAGCGGTTTAATCAGATTAATGAATTCGAGGAATTATTGTCCGAGAGCGGCACGTGCATTCTGAAGTTTTTCCTGCATATTTCCAAGGATGAACAGAAGAAACGGCTGGAAGAGCGCATCGACAATCCGGAGAAACGCTGGAAATTCAGCACCGGCGACATCGAGGAACGCAAATTCTGGAAAGACTATATGGAAGCGTTCGAAGCCATGCTCAGCGCCACCAGCACTGATCTGGCGCCGTGGCATATCGTGCCGGCCGATTACAAGTGGTACCGCAATCTGGTTATCGCGCAGCAGGTGGTCAACTCGCTGGAAAACATGAAACTGAAAACGCCCCCGCCCCCGGCCGGAATCAATTTTGATACCTTGAAGATTGAGTAGTACAGTATCCGCTCCGGCTGCTGCCTGTTGCAGCACCATTCTCACGGAAAAATTGTATGGAAATCGAGCTGAAGCTGGCTTTGCAGCCGCGCCACGCCGCCCGCATCCAGCATCATCCCTTGCTCAGCAGCGGAAAACCGCAGCAGCATGCATTGCTCAGCATTTATTTCGATACTCCGAAGTTCGATCTGATGCGGCGCGGCATTGCATTGCGCGTGCGCCGCATCGGCAAGCAGTGGATTCAGACGCTGAAAGCCGAATCACAATCGGTCGGCGCGCTCACCAGCCGCCCGGAGTGGGAATCGGTTGTCGAGAATGGCGACCGACCGGATTTCTCCGCATTGCCGCAAGCAGCACTGGATTTACTAAACGGCATCAAGCACAAACGCATTGCGCCGGTGTTCACCACCGAATTCCGCCGCACCGCATGGCAAATCGGCCATAGTAAAGCGCGAGCCGAAGTAGCACTGGATCGCGGCAAGATCACCGCAGCTGGACAATGCCGGGAAATTTGCGAAGTGGAAATCGAGCTCAAATCCGGCATACTGGAATTTCTGTTCGACATTGCATCGCATTTGCTGCAAGCCGCACCACTGCATATTGAGCCACGCAGCAAAGCGGAGCGCGGCTATATGTTGTGTGATGCCGTCAATCCCAGTCCGGTGAAAGCCATCCGCCCGGCTATCGATAAAGATCAACCTGCGGGTGAAGCTTGGAACACCATCCTGCAAGCAGCGCTGGTGCAATTATCCGCCAACGTGCCGGGTTTTCTGGAAAATGCGCACGACATCGAGTACCTGCACCAACTGCGCGTGGCATTGCGGCGTTTGCGCACAGGGGTGCAATTGGCGGAATCGCTGGGACAGGAAACACCCGCTTGGGAACGACCGTTGCGTGAATTGATGCACGCATTGAACCCGGCGCGCGATTGGGATGTGTTTCAGCATGAAATTCTGCCCGGCATCCTGCCGGTTCTGGCGGCACAAGCACCGCATACAGCCGCAGGCGATGACACTCTTGCAGTGCTGCAAAATGCAGCCGCACAAGCCCGTCAGCGGGCGCAAGCGCTATTATTGCAACCAGCCTTCACCCAGCTGATACTCGACATCGGCCGCAGCCTGCTCACGACATCCGTCGATACACACTCACACGACGCCGGAACATGGGCGGCAGCCATTCTCGAGCAACGCTGGCAAAAACTGTGCAAACGCTGCCGCGGTTTCGCCGCTTTGAATCCGGCTGAGCGCCACTTGGTGCGTATCGCCGCCAAAAAGATGCGCTACAACGCGGAAGCGTTTGCAACTCTGTATGGAAAACAGGTCACCCCGTTCATTGCCGCGCTGGTGGCTTTGCAGGACGAACTAGGAACTGAAAACGATCGCTACAGGGCCATGCAATTATTGAATGAGCTGCCGAAAAAAAATGCCGCCGTTAGCTTTCAGCTCGGGCAACTGAGCGGCGCACTGGCGTTTGCGGCCGCACAACACGATCAACTATCGTCCGCAAGCTGGAAAAGATTGGCAAGATCGACCTTGTTTTGGCGTTAAGAAAGCTCGGAAAAACTGCTGCGCTCAGTCATGCTGCGTTGAAATCAGGCTCAAAATACTCATTTACCAATCGTAAACTCCGCTTTCTCGCCTGATCTCGCCTTGCCTGACCGTCGCTCGCTACCTTTTTTCCGAGCTTCCCTGAGGAAATCCTGGGAAATAACCGCGTTCAGCCATGCACATGAATCAGCCAGGCAGTTGCGCAAACCGATACGATGCACGCGCTCAGCGCGACGTAGCTGTTACGGCGGAATTTACGCATCAATAACGCTTGCGGATATATCGAGATGATGAAAGGCTGCGACGAGTTGTCCGGTTTTGCGATGATATTGGTATCCGGCTCTACAACGAGCTGATCGTAAATGTGTTGCGCTTCAATCTGCGCCTCGGAGCGCGCCGCTTCCCATTCCTGTTGATCGATATTGCCATCACGGTTGGTATCGAAGCGTTTCCGCAGTGCTGCTTGATCGCGTTTCCAATCGTTGATCACACCGATCATCACATCCCGCAATGATTTACGCGCAGTAGCGGAAGACGTGCTGAATTGTCCCAGAATATACAGCGGCTGCCCAGGCAGTATCAGGCATTCGCTGTAACGGTAGCGGTTCGACATGGCATGCACGATCGACTGGCTTTCCAGCATTTGGGTGCGGATCGGCCATTCGGTATTGCCGTACCACACCAGTTTCTCGTTGCCGTTGACTTCCGCGCTCTTCGGATCGACATCGCAACTGCTGGCGCCGTCGGTAAGCTTGAAACAATTTTCACTGGTATTCGAGTACACGACATTCCAGCGCGTTTGAGTACGGCCATTTTCGGTAAACGTTTCCTGCTGCTCGATTTTGCTGGAGTACCACAGACAAGGGTGATTGCTGAGCGGCGCATAAACCGGTTGATTATCGATAAACTGGCCTTTACCTTCCAGCTCAATATAACCTTGATGTGCCGAACGCAATTTCGCCGTCGGCGTATCCTCGATGATGCGCAGGCGTTTCCAGTTGCGGACAAACCAATAGAAACTAAGCAGTACCGCAATGATCATCATACCCAATACATAGGGATAATCCTGCGGCGGAATCTCAGCCAGTATTTGATTCATAGGCAAATCACCTGTCAGCCGAACAGCTTGCCGATATTGACATCCTGCTTGTCCGCCTCGCCAAATTCGAGCAAATCGCGCGCTTTAAATTTAAACCAATGAGCGATGATGACATCGGGAAACTGCTCGATCCGCACATTATTGATCTTCACCGCTTCGTTGTAATACTCGCGCCGGTCGGCGATGCTGTTCTCAAGCCCGCTGATACGCGCTTGCAAATGCTGGAATTTTTCGCTGGCCTTCAGTTCTGGATAATCCTCCGCAACGGCAAATAGGTTGCCCAAACCAAGACGCAAGCTATGCTCCGCCGCACCCAGCGCGCCGATATTGCCTGCTTCATGCGCGCTTGCGACTTGCGAGCGGGCTGCAATCACTTGCTTCAGCGTTTCCTGTTCATACCCCA